>CAYPTV010000339.1:0-3954 GCA_964413505.1 uncultured Bifidobacteriaceae bacterium
GGCCAGAAATCCTCGTCGTTCCAGATGTCCTCGCAAATCGTGATGCCGAGCTTGCTCCCGTTGAATACAAACGGCTCAACGGTTCTTGCCGGCTCGAAATAACGGTCTTCGTCGAAAACATCGTAGGTCGGCAGCAAACTTTTGTGGGTGCGCCATATGATTTTTCCATTCTGCAAAACGGCGGCGGAGTTCCGCAGCGCGCGGCCTGGCTTTTCCGGATTTCGGTCAACGTAGCCGACGCACAGCGGAATCGTGCCGACGCCTTCGGACGTTTCCGAAAGCGCGGCAAGGCTGGCTTCGACAAAATCCTCGCGCAAAAGCAAATCACGCGGCGGATAGCCGCACAGGAACAATTCGGGTGCAACGGCAAATTCCGCGCCAAGCGCGACAGCTTTTTCATAAGCGGCCAGAAGCTTTTTCGCATTGACCGCGAAATCGCCGATGGTCGAATTGATCTGAAGGATGCCGATTTTCAACCTGGAAAGATTAGCGGCAATTGAAAATTTCTGAAATCACGAAATACACCGTAAAAATCCGAATAAAGAAGGCGGGAAACAGGGAATTGCTTTTTCTGGATTCCTGCTTTCATTATTTAAATTCAGCAGCTTCCACGCTGCGGATGGCTTCGGCGATGTTGGCGAGATGCCGTTCGAGCGTGAAACGGCAAAGAAAATTTTCGCGCAGCGTTTCGGCAACGCCGCTCGCGGCCAGCAGCGGAATTGCGTCAGCGACCTGTTGCGGCGATTTGATGTCCACGAGTCCGGGATAATCCGGGGGAAACATTCCGGCAACCGCGCGCCAGCGTGTGGTGACGATCGGCAGGCCGAATCCCATCGCTTCCATCAAACTGTTGGGAAGGTTTTCGGCATTGTAATAAGTGGGGAAGCAAAACACATCTGCGTCGCGCAACGCCTGTTCTTTGCGTTCCTCGGAAACGAAGCCGAGATGTTCGACGACGCCCTGTAGATTGCGTTGGCGGATGAGTTCGCGCATTTCGGTGTCTTCAGCAGCGGAGGCGAACGCGCCAATCAATTCAAGACGGAAGAGCAACGGCGATTTTTTTGCGGCCAGCTTTTCGTTCGCCAGAGCGACGCCTTCAACGGCATCGAACAATCCTTTTTCACGCGAGCAGGTGGCGACAAACAGAACGCGGATCACGGCTTCGGCATCGTTTGCCGGCGCAGTTTGGCCGGAAAGGAGGTTTTTCAATGCGGCGGTGCGCGCGCGACGGTGCAGCAGAATGTTTTCGTTGAACTGCGGGCAGGGGTCGGGCACGCCGCTACTGACGATGGTGATGCGCTTGGCGGTGAGTTTCTCCGCGTCGCGGCGGCCAAACTCGGTCAGCACGATGCTCAAGTCGGCGTTTTTCATCAGGCGGTAGGTGAAGCTGCGCGTGCGGATGGAACCGACGGTTTCAAGCCATTTGGCCAGGCCACCGCCATGCCAGTGCAAAATGATTTTTTTGAAGAACGGGCGGCAGAGCAGCATGACGAGCCAGTCACGGTAAAGCGCGACTGGCTTGCCGGGCGCGGGGACATAATAAAAAATTTCCACGCCGTAACGGAACCGGCACCAGATGGCCTGCAGGCAGTAAAACAAGATCAGCAGCACCTTGCCGGCCTGGAGTTCGCCCACATCCTCCAGAGTCTTGGAAAATCGCGCGTTGACATGATAGCACTCGATGCCGAACGGGCTGGGCGACGCCTTTTGCTTGCGGCGGTCGCCGCCGAAATTTTCCAGCATCAGTTTCACCGCGGCACTCTGGCCATGATGTGGCGGCGGCACGTGGGCGAAAAGCAGCAGCTTCATGCGTAGCGGATTTTTCCGCGGCATTTTTCAAGAAGCTCCATGCTTTTCAACGCTTCCTCACCCGTGCATGGCCGGATAAAATCTTTGGCAGTGCCGAACAAAAGCGATTCGACCTCTTTTTGAAAAACGTCGTCGCCTTCGGTCTCGACTACCATTTCTTCGCTTTCCTTCTGGCTCTTGCTGGACATCCAGCCCCATTTTTTACCCCGGATGTATTTTTGCCGGCCGTAACTTCTGCCCCGGCCTTCGACGATTCCGTAGCCTTCGTCGCCGTTGATTTCAATCCTGAACGTGCTGCGCCAGCGGACGACGGACAATTGCAGGATGATGAGGCTTTGGTTGTTTCGCATCAGGACATGGGCTTCCTCCTCGATGCCGGTATTCCAAAAACCCCGCCACGCGAGAACATTTTCGACCTGGATTTCTCCGGCGAAAAGACAGGTGCACAAATCAATCAAATGGATGCCTGGATCAATCAACACGCCGCCGCCGGCTTTTTCCGGGTCAAGTTTCCAGCCTGCTTTGTCCTTTGGATTTCCGCCATGACCGAGCACCATGTTGACGGAAATAATTTTTCCAAACCGTTTCTGTTCCACGTCTTTCAAGACGGCGGCGATTCCGTCGTAAAAACGGTAGTTGCACCCAACATAAAGCTGATCCTTTTTGGTCTGGCACGAAATGATTTCCGTGGTCTCCTGCAAATTCCTGCCCAATGGTTTTTCCAGAAGCACATTGAAGCCTCGGGACAACGCCTGTTTCGCAAGTCCGGCAGCGGCATCGTGCGGGGTGGAAATGAAAATCCAGTCCGGATTCAAGGAATAAACTTCTTCCAGCGAATCCGCAAAATACAGCCCCTGTTTTTTGAGTGCATCCGGCACTTCCTTTAGGAAGGGGTCGTGGACAGCGCAAAGCTCAACGCGCCGGCCCGCATTTGCAAGACCGGTCACGGCTTTCATCCGTTCCCTGCCAATCAACCCGGCGCCGATCTGGCAGATTTTTATGTTTCTATCCTTCTGAGTTTCCATTTAGGGTCGGCTGTATTTTTCTCGCCATCCAAATATTCCCGCCAGTTGTCCCGGACATGGACAAAAGCGCCTTTAAAACCGCATGTTTTGCAAAAAAGAAATTCCCGCGCAAAGTTGACGGGTTCGCTGATGTCAACGGTCGTCTGTATTTTTGCGCCGGCGGCGCGGACCTGCTTTAGCGTGCCGGTTTCGTTTGCGCCGGGCGCGAGGCAGACCACTGCAAAATCACCCTTGTCGTTCAAGGTTTCCTGCAAATTTTCGACCGTTCGAACCATCGCCGATTTCGACGCGGCATACGCAGGAAACAACGGATACGCATAAGCCGCGCCGCCGCCCGCGAAACAAATAATCCGGCCAAATTTGTTTTCCAACAATTTGGGCAACAGGCTTGAATACACCCCCAGATTGCCGAGAACATTGACGCGGTAACATTCATCCCAGCCGGCCATGTTTTGAAAATCCTGCGGCCCCAAAATTCCCGCCGCGAGAACCAGACCTATCCGTTTGAAATTTTTTCCTGTGATCCAGGCGGAGATTTGTTCTTTTACTTTTTCAACGTCTCCGAGATCCACAACAAGGCTTTCAGCGATTCCGCCATTCTTTCTGATTTCCGCCGCTGCTTCTTCGCAATTGCCCGATTTTGAAAGGCATAGGATATGAATCTTCCGACCACCGAGATCGGCGGCGATGGCCCTGCCGATTCCCTGTCCGGCGCCCGTGATCACAACACAATCCAGTTTCATGGCAATTTGATATGCGGTGATACATGCGGCATATGACCGACGTTAAAGCCCTCGCCACTTGAAAAGAAGACCGTCAACGAAAAGCTTCGAGCCATAGAGGCTTAAGGTTTATTCTCTGGCGCTGCCAATGTCAATGGTTTTTGGAGGTTTCACGTTGGGATCCCTCGAAAATCTTGTATGAAGATATTTTTTGCGCGTGGCAAAACACGTCGCGGCTGGCATTTTGATTTCAATGTCAATTAAACGCGTCAACGTCCTCGGCGTCGGCATTAGCGTGCTGAATTTGCAAACAGCGCAGATCGCAATTGCCGATGCGGTTCGCGCGCGGCGCAAAGGCTACATCTGCGTCACCGGCGTCCACGGCGTGATGGAGGCGC
>CAYPTV010000340.1:0-3923 GCA_964413505.1 uncultured Bifidobacteriaceae bacterium
TCTGGGAAAAGGCGGTGTTTTATCATTTCATCCACGCGGTGATGCTGTTCGTGCTGGCGGAGCGCAAGCCGTTTCCGGCGGTGGCGTGGTGGGGCTTTCTCGCCGGCATCTGCCTGTTCTCCGGCTCGCTGTATCTGCTGGCGGTGACGAACGCGCATTGGCTTGGCGCAATCACACCCGTCGGCGGCGTGAGTTTTCTGGCCGGCTGGGGCTGGCTGGTGTTCAAATCCGCGCGCGGGTGAACTTCCGGCTGTCGCATGGCGGCCGGTTCGCAGTGCGTTCCCAAGATAAAGAAAATTAGAGACTCCTCGCGCCGTCTCCTACATTATTTTCCCATGGCAATTCCGCCGCCGACATCGCGGGTGATAAAAAACCCAAAGACGCGCTTCAACTGGCGCGTCAGCGATCTCGTGCGCCGCGCAAAATCGCGCTGGCTCGAACTGCGCGCCAGAATCACCGGCCAGAAATTCTATTGCAGCGCGCTCGCCGGCGAGTCGGAATACAACATCACCATCAATTCCGACCTGACCGTTTCCTGCAACTGCCAGGATTACGACGGCAGCGGACATCTCGGCGATCTGCGGAAGAATTCCTTCGAAGAGGTTTTCTTCGGCCCGGTTGCAAAAAAATTCAACGCCGAACTGGCAAAAGGAAAAATTCCGATCACGACCTGCTCGCGCTGCGGCGATTTGAGGCAGTTGAAGAAAACCGAAACGCCGCCGATGCCGCAGTTGCCGCATCGCGGAATGCTTCTTGAAAACACGGTCATCTGCAACGTGGATTGCGTCGGCTGCGCGCGCGAGGGCGCGGCGAACATCCGCGCGGGCAAGACGATGCCGCTGGCGGAATTGTCGCAGATGGCGGACTTGATGGCGCGGCTGAAAATGGAGCGGATTTTTTACCTGAACCTCGGCGAGCCGTTTTTGTCGCCGCGCGTCTGCGAGGAACTGCCGCTGCTGCGCGCGAAAAATCCGCAGGCGCACATTTTGGTTTCCACGAACGGCATTTTGCTGAACACGGACGCCAAGCGCGAGGCGGCGCTGAATCTTTCGCAAATTTTATTTTCCGTCCACGGCATCACCGACGTGATGTGCGAGAAATACATGATGAACAGCAGCTTTGAAAAGGCGTTCGACGCGATGAAAAAAATGGCGGCTTATCGCGACGCGCGCGGCTTGAAACTGCCGGTGCTGGAATGGAAATATCTTTTGTTCAACTGGAACGATCATCCGAAAATGATCGCGCGCGCGGTCGAGTTGGCGAAGGAAGCCGGCGTGGACATCATTTCATTCTGGCCGACGCACAATCCGTTTTACGGAATGTCGTGGCGCTACCATCTCGGATTGATGAATAATGTCGGCGTGAAAACATGGAAAGGCCGCGAAGTATTTCTGCGCGTGAAACAAGGCGAGGCGAAATGAGCGGGCCGACAGAAATCAGCTTTGTGATTCCCTGCCACAACGAGGCCGGAAATTTGAAGCCGCTTGTCGCGGCGGTCCGCACGGCAATTGAGCCGCAGGAAAAGAATTATGAAATCATCATCACGGATGATTGCAGCACGGACGATTCATGGCCGGTTTTGAAAGATCTCGCCGCCGCAGATCCAAAAATCCGCGCGCAGCGGTTTGCGTTCAATTGCGGGCAGTCCGCCGCGCTGTGGGCGGGCATGAAGGCGGCGCGCGGCAGATTCATCGTGACGCTGGACGCGGATTTGCAGAACGATCCGCAGGACGCGCCGAAACTGCTGGCCGCGCTGAAATTTTTTGACTGCGCGTGCGGCACGCGGATTGAAGCGCGCGGCCACGGCGACAATTTTGTCCGCATTGCGTCGTCGCACATCGCAAACTGGGTTCGCAACAGGCTTTCCGGCGAGAACATTTCCGACGCGGGCTGCTGCTACCGCGCGTTCAAGCGCGAGTGCGTCGCGGATCTGAAATTTTTCAAGGGGATGCACCGCTTCCTGCCGACGCTGTTCAAGATCGAGGGCTTCACGGTCACGGAAATTCCGGTCGGCCATAATCCGCGCGCGAGCGGCCAGACGCACTACGGCGTCTGGAACCGGCTGTTCGCGTCGCTCTACGATTTGTTCGCCGTGCGCTGGATGAAGCGGCGGATGTTCAAATATAAGATTGCGGAGACAATTAATTAGCGTCGCGCAAACCGGCGCGGACGAATCATGCTGCGATTTTTCATCATCACGACAAATTGCGCGATGCTGGCGCTTTTATTGATCGGGCTGCCGGCGGCGACGCGCGCGCATTTTGGAAACGTCCAGCTTTCATCCGCTTCGAGCGGGCGGCTGCTGATGTTTTGGGGGCTGGGAATCGCCGCGGCAGCGAACATCTTGGCCGCGCTGATTTTCATCAAGGGGCGCAAACAGAAAATTGTCTGCTGGGAATGGGCGGCGGTTTTCGGCGCGCTGCTGCTGGCGCACTGGGCCTTCACGCGCGGCTATTTGAACTTCGACTGGCTCAAGCAGTCGCTTGCTTTGGTTGCAGAAACATCTTTGATTCCGCAAAATGCCGCCGCAACTTCGCGCAGAAAATCAATGCGTCTTCAATTTCAAAACCGTGATCGAATACGCCGGGAAATCGCGCGTGAAATCGGCGCCCACTCCATCCACGGTCGAAACCGCAGGAGCAATTTTCTTCGGCTCTTGAATTGAATTGGTTGCGTCCGGGCTGTCCGCGCTCAACACGACGGCTTCTGCGGAAGAATCAACATTGTTCACGCCGCTGATTTTCACATGGACAGATTGCGCGGTGGAATTGCGGTTGACGATTTTCAGGAAAATGATTCCGCTCGCGCTGTCTCGCGTCGCGTCGAAGAACAGCGACGGCACTTGCCGCGGAGAGGCCGACTGACCGCGACCGGGCGCGCGCCACGGATAGGTCGGAACATCCTGCGAATCGGTCGCGAGAACTTCATCGCCGTGGTTGTTGCTGAAAATGACCTGCGCGTAATACGACGGCGAGCCGTAGCTGGTGAGCGCGTCGTAGCCGATGAGGTCGCTGGGCCATTGCATCGAGCCGCCGCGCGCGAGGTCGCTGACGTTGACGAAGAGCGGCGCGTAGGATTCCAATTGCACGAGGTCGGCGTTGCGTTCCATGCAGCACATCCACGCGGCGTCGCCGAGCGCGCCGGCCATGTTGGGCGTGGGACGGCCGACGCGCGTGGCCCATTCGCCGACGAAGACTTTCGGGCCGGTGCGCGGGCGGTCGTCGTAAATGTGCGACTGCGCTTCCATGGCCTCCTGCGATTTGTAAAAATGTTCGTCCACCAAATCCGGCGTGCGGCTATGGACGCGTTGGGATTCGGGGTGGTCGTTGCCGACGGTGGAAATGATCTGGAGCTGCGGATATTTGGCCTTGATGGCGTCATAAAATTGCGCGAACCGCCCGTCGTAGCTGCCGGACTTGTCAAAAAAATCTTCGTTGCCGATCTCGACATAATTCAGCGGAAACGGCGCAGGATGGCCGTCCTGGATCCGTCGGGCGCCCCATTTCGTGCTGGCATCGCCGGTGACATATTCAATTTCATCCAGCGCATCCTGGACGTAAGGCTGCAAGTCCGCGCCTTGGATGACATTTGGATTTTTGGAATAGCCGGCATAAAGCGCGAGCACCGGCTGCATGTTCAGGTCCTCGCACCATTCCAAAAATTCGAGCAGGCCGAAGCCGTCGGTCGTCCAATAACCCCAGGCGTCGTTCATGTGGCCGGGACGCTCCGAAATGCCGCCGATGGTTTTTTTCCAGTCGAAATGATGGTCGAGCTGGTGGCCTTCGAGAAAATCGCCGCCGGGAAACCGCAAGAATGACGGCTTCATCCCCGCCATCAATTCCATCAGGTCGCGCCGCGCGCCATTCGGACGGTTTTTATAAGTCGGCGGGAACAGCGAAACCTGCTGGAACCAGATTGTGCCG
>CAYPTV010000341.1:0-3923 GCA_964413505.1 uncultured Bifidobacteriaceae bacterium
ACACCCTCCGCCGTTAGGCGAACCGATGCAGTCACGGATGTTTTCAACAGAGCAAGTTTGAGTGCCACCGCCGCACGCAACCTCGCCACCGCCACCGTCACTGTCCCGCAGATGACGGAAATCACGCCACGCTGGTTGAACAAACTTTTGCCGTGGGTGGATGTGAACGGCGGCGTCTATCGCGTCAACCGTGTCGCCAAGGCCGCGAAAGGAAAACCTGCGAACGAATTCGGCGAGGGCAAAGTGGATTTGCTCACCGTGGACGGCGGTGAACCGAAATTGCCGACGACATTTGTGGATTACGACGAAGACCCGCGCGAGTATCACTTGAGCACAATTCAAACTGTGCTGCGCACACACACACGCGTGACCGATCTTTACAGCAACAAGATTGACCAGTTGCGCGAACAAATCCGTCTTACGGTCGAAGCCGTGAAGGAACGCGAAGAATGGGAACTCATTAACCATCCTGATTTCGGTTTGCTGAAGGAAGTTGATTCAACGCAAATAATCAAGACGCGCAAAGGTTCACCGACGCCGGATGATTTGGATGAACTTCTTGGCCTCGTCTGGAAAAAACCCGCATTTTTTCTCTCGCATCCAAAAGCGATCATCGCGTTTGGTCGCGAAGCTACGCGTCGCGGCGTGCCGCCGCCGACAGTTCATCTTTTTGGAACGCCATTTATTACTTGGCGCGGCGTGCCGCTGATTCCGAGTAACAAACTTGAAGTGAATTCCAAAAGCACCACGAGCATTTTGCTGTTGCGTGTCGGCGAAGCGGAACAAGGCGTCGTTGGCTTGCAAAAAACCGGCGTCACCGGCGAAGTCGAACCCGGCCTGTCTGTCCGTTACATGGGCACCAACGAAAACTCCATCGCGTCGCATCTCGTCACGCGCTATTTCTCGGCGAGCGTGCTGACTACCGATGCCATCGCGCGTTTGGATAATGTCGTTGTGAACAATTACTATGACTACGGTTCCAAATAGCGAACCGGCTTCCGCCGTCCCTGAACCGGCAGCGGGCGAAGCGGCGCACAGCGATCTTGTCGCCAAGCTGGTAGCCGAGGCATTTTCGGGTTTCAGTCGCGGCGCGAAGCCGACTACAAAGTCCACTACTCCGTCGGAAATTCCGAGTGTTTCAAAATTACCCGACCTTTCTGGAACAGACGCGAGTTCCGCTGTGCCTCCCGTGCATCCGAGCGCGCAACCCGCCGCGCCAAAATTATCCGAGCCGGAAAAAACTCCGTCGGGCGCGCACGCGCCGGACTCCGGCGACAGCTACGCGTTCGGCGAACCGCGCTGCAACGGGGACTATCGCCCGAAAGGTAAAAAGTCGGACACGAAAACGGCGAACAACAACTCGTTGATCGGTTTGCCCGAAGCCGAATCAGTTGCCGCGCCGGAATATTATTTTTTGCGCGGTGGAAATCCTTCCGGCAAGTCGCCGCTCACCTGCCAGTCATATCCAAAAAACTCCACGCCGATTCCGAAATTTGACATCGAAGGTGTGCGTCGTGATTTTCCCGCGCTGCACCAGCTTGTGAACGGGAAGCCGCTCATCTGGCTCGACAACGCCGCGACGACGCACAAACCGCAGACGGTAATTGACGCGACCTCAAAATTTTACAGCCGTGACAATTCCAACATCCACCGCGCCGCGCACGCGCTCGCCGCGCGCTCGACGGAATTGTTCGAGGCCGGACGCGAGAAAGTCCGCAAATTTCTCGGCGCAGCCGACGCGAAAGAAATTGTTTTCGTTCGCGGCACGACCGAAGCCATCAATCTCGTCGCGCAAAGTTATGGCCGCAAAAACATCGGCGCGGGCGACGAAATCATCGTCAGCGAACTCGAACATCACGCGAACATCGTCCCGTGGCAGTTGCTCGCGGAGCAAACCGGCGCGGTGGTCAAAGTCATTCCGATCAATGATCGCGGCGAACTGATTTTGGAAGAATATGTGAAGCTGCTCACCGGCAAGACGAAGTTCGTTTCCGTCGCGCACGTTTCCAATTCGCTCGGCACAATCAATTCGGTCGAGCAAATCATCGCACTCGCTCATGCGCGCGGCATTCCCGTTCTGATTGACGGCGCGCAATCCACGCCGCATTTGCCGGTGAATGTTTCTGCGCTCGACGCGGATTTTTACGTTTTTTCTGGCCACAAAATTTTTGCGCCAACCGGCATCGGCGCGCTTTACGGCAAAGCTGCGTTGCTCGAAGCGATGCCGCCGTGGCAGGGCGGCGGTCACATGATCAAGGACGTTCGTTTTGAGAAAACCGTTTATCAAAACGCGCCGGAAAAATTCGAGGCCGGCACGCCGGACATCGCAGGCGTCGTCGGTCTTGGCGCGGCGATTGATTATCTTTTCAAAGTCGGCATTCCCGGAATCGCCGCCTACGAACACGCGCTGCTTGAATACGCGCAATCTGCGCTCGCGACAATTCCCGGCTTGCGGCCAATCGGCACGGCGACGACCAAGGCGAGCGTCTTGTCGTTTGTCATTTTTCCGTTGCGGCGAATGCGGATGCTTCGTCACGACTGAAACACAGAAAGGCCACAATTATTTGCGTTGCACCAAACGCGTTTCCGCTTGCACACAAAAATATGTTCGGGAGGAAGCCATTGCGTTGCAGGTTGACAGGACGATTGAGCGGGTCGCGATTGAATCCGCGCTTGCTGACAAAATGATTCGGCAGCTTGAAAAGGAGCGCGAAGTATCAGCCAAGCGCCAGCAAGCCGCCATTGCGCGTTGCAAAGCGGATTTGGCGACCTGCGAGGGGCAGATCGACCTTTTGCTCGATATGCGCCTAAACGAGCAAATCAGCGAGCCAGAGTATGTTTCCAAGAAACATGCTTTGATCAATCGGAAGGCGGAATTAAGAGGCACAATGGAGGCGTTTGAAGACAACCGCCAAAAACGGTTCGAACCGGCCATCCAGTTCGTTTTAGAGGCCAAACAAGCCACTTTTTTGCTCGCCGAAAAAAATTCGGAGAAGAACCGCGATTTTCTCAAAAAAATCGGTTCGAACCTTCAAGTGGCGGAGAAATCGTTGGTGGTGGAGTTCAAAAAACCGTGGAATCTATTGGCCGAATTTAATTCTGCACCCGTGACAAAACTCGTCGCCTGCGACGAAATTTCGTCTAAATCGAAATGGCGGAGAGAGGGGGATTCGAACCCCCGATACGGCTTTTGGCCGTATAACGGTTTAGCAAACCATCGCCTTCAGCCACTCGGCCATCTCTCCGTTGGCATTGATTCCATTCATTTTTATGCAATTGCAAACATCTTGGATCAATCTGTGCCAGACATTGAGCCGACATTTTACGGCATGAGATGCAACACGTTCATGCGTGAAAAATTGCCGGCTGGCAAAGTCGCGTCGTGAATATACAAACGCCGTCGGACAACGGCAAGAGGTGAATTTTGTTGATAATTCGCTGGCTTTTTGCTCATCCATCCAAAGCCCGTTTAATTCTTGATTGACGCTTGGACGCGTGCTGTTAAAATCCGTCGCTTGGTTTAACAACTTTAACTCAAGCACAAAAAATTATGGCAATCAAAGTCGCAATCAACGGGTTCGGTCGTATCGGGCGCCTGGTATTCCGCGCCATCGCCGAACAAGGCCTTCTCGGCAAAGAAGTCGAAGTCGTCGCGGTCGGGGACATTGTTCCCGCCGACAATCTCGCCTACCTCCTCAAATACGATTCCATCCAGGGCCGCTTCACCGGCACAGTCGGATCGAAGAAATCCGCGCCCGACAAGACCGATGACGATATTCTCATCGTCAACGGCAAGGAAATTCACGTCGTCAGCGCCAAGACGCCGGCGGAACTGCCGTGGAAAAAATTCGGCGTGGACGTGGTCATCGAATCCACCGGCCTCTTCACCGACGCCGACAAGGCCAACCCCAAATCCGCCTACG
>CAYPTV010000342.1:0-3921 GCA_964413505.1 uncultured Bifidobacteriaceae bacterium
ATGGAAAAAACCGACGCCGGTTTCACGGTCACGGAATCGCACCTGGACATGACGGTGAAAATTCCCGGCATTGACCAGGCGAAGTTCACCGCCATCGCGAACGGCGCGAAGGCTGGCTGCCCGATTTCGCGTCTGCTCAACGCGAAAATTTCCCTCGACGCGAAACTGGAGGCGTGAGCGAGGGTTATTATACGGTCGCCGGGCGCTGATAAAATGTGGTGGTGTCGGTGGAAGATTCCGGCAGGCCCTGGCCGTTTGCGCTTTTGGCCTCCGCCGGTTTGACCATGGCCTGACAGATGATGCGCTCAACATTGAACGGCTGTCCGTGCAACTGGTAGCCGGAGCGGAGCCGGCGATTTACTTTTTCAGTGAAGAGGTGGTATCCGTTCAAATAATCATCGTCCGAGCTGACGACGACAATAAAGTCCACTGGATTGGTCATAGGTTCTGGGTTGAAAATAAAGATGCCTGCGGTTGTTGCCAAGCCGAAACTGTTTCGCCGCAAAGACAGTTGCCCGTTTCCATTTCCTGCGGCAAACTGGTGTGCATGGCCGGAATCGGCAGAAAATTTGATTCGCTGCGACTCAACCGTTTTGAAAACGAGCGGCTGGTTCTCGCTTTGGCGATTTCAATCGCGGCGCACCTGCTGGCGTGGGGCGTTTATGAAACCGGCCGCGAATTCAACTTATGGCAGCGGCTGAACATGGTTCATCGAGTTGCAAAAATGATTCCGCCGCCACAACCCGCCGAGGAACCGCTGACGTTCGTGACCGTTGACCAGCCCTCGGCCGAGGCACCCAAAAACGCAAAGTATTATTCCGACAAAAATTCCGTCGCCGCAAATCCCGACACCAGCCGCAACGCGGACATCCCGCAAATCAACGGACGGCAGACCGACGTTATGCAAACCGAGGACTCGCCACGCATGCAAGTTGCAAAAACTCAGCCGTCGCCGCCGCAAACGCAGCCGTCGGAAAATTCGCAGCAACAGCAAAGTCCGGCAATCCAGCCGGGCGACCTGACGCTGGTGTCCAAGATTGAAAACTTGCTGCCAAATCCGCAAAACAATTCCCAGCCGCCGCGACCGCGCACGATCAAGGAGGCGCTCGCGCAGCAAAACCAAACGCCCGGCGTTCCGATGATGCAGGACGGCGGCGTGCGGCGGCACGCAAGCGTTTCGTCTCTCGACGTGAAGCTGACGGGATTCGGCGATTATGACGCCGCGCTTGTTGAGGCCATCACGCAGCGCTGGTATGATTTGCTGGACAGCCAGCGGTTCGCGCTGGACCGCACCGGCAAGGTCGTGCTGCAATTCCGCCTGAACTACGACGGCACCATCAGCGACATGAAGGTGGCGCACAACGATGTCGGCGATTTGCTCGGCTATGTCTGCCAGGAGGCGATCAACGACCCGGCGCCGTTCGCAAAATGGCCGGCCGACATGCGGTTCAAGCTCGGGGATTCACGCGACATCCAGTTCACATTTTATTATTATTAAGCGCGGCTGAAATTTTATGGACACACTCATTTATGTTTTGCTGGGATTGACCTCGGTCGTCGGGCTGGCGTTCATCGTCGAACGCGCGCTGGCGTTGCGCTGGCCAAAAGTCGTGCCGCCGGAAATCACCGGGGCGCTCTCCGCGTGCGAGACGCGCGAGGACGCGGAAAAACTGCGCCGTGTCTGCGCGCAAAAACCCTCGCCGCTCGGACGCCTGCTCATGCTTGCATCGGAACGGCTCGACTGGCCCAAGGAAGAAAACGTGGACGCGCTACAGACAGCCGCGCGCCATGAAATCGTCCGGCTCGAACGCGGCCTTGTCGTTCTGGAGATCATCGTCGGCATTGCGCCGCTGCTCGGCCTCGTCGGCACCATCATCGGCATGATGACGCTCTTCGACAACATCGGCGCGGAGGGCTTGAACGACGCCACGCGGCTCGCCCACGGCATCGGCCTGATTTTGAAGACCACCCTGATCGGGTTGCTCATCGCCATCCCCGCGCTCGTCTCGTGGAGCTATTTCAGCAAGAAGGTCGAGGTGCTGGCGGTCGAAATGGAGGCGCTCTGCGACGACTTCGTCCGGAAACAATACGCGGAAAAGAAATGAAGAAACATCGAACATCCAACATCCAACATCGAGCGCTGAACGCAACTGTGCCCTGCCTGTTCGATGTTCGGAGTTCAATGTTCGGTGTTCGATGTTTCCCCAATTGAAATGCACTTCCTCGTCCACAAACGCCGCAACTCGCCCGCTGTCATCATCGTGGCGCTCATTGACGTGCTCATCGTGCTGGTGATTTTTCTGCTGGTGACGACCACGTTCAAGCAGCAATCGTCACTGAAGCTCGCGCTGCCCGAATCTTCGCAGGCCAAAAAGCCCGGTGCCAACGAAAACCCGCCGCTCGTCGTGAGCATAGACGCCAACGGAGTGTATTACCTGGACAAGCAGCCCGAGACATTCGACCAGTTGAAGGCCGGCCTCATGGCGCAGGCGGCCAAAAATCCGCAGCTCGTCCTCGCCATCAACGCCGACGAAAAGGCGCCTTGGGGAAAAGTGGTGAAAGTGCGCGACGCCGCCGCCGATGCGAAGATCAAGACGCTGGTGGCCTACACCAAGGAATCGGGCAAGCCGTGAGGGTGCGTTGAATCGTTACTTCGTGAACCCGGCCCCTGGCCTTGGCAACCTTCATTTGTCCTTCAACCCGCCGCCCCCGGAGCGCGGCCGTCCCCGGCCGCAGCAACGGACGGATGGCAAGGTGCTCCCGATTTTCCGACGGCGGCCTGGCTTGCCGCATTGCTGCGCCCGAGGACGGGCGCGCTCCGCCTTCCGCGACAAGTTTGGTGAACTTGATGCGCATATAGGGGTAATATCCGCTTTTTGGTCGCTGGCGGCGGCCAACGGTCGTTCAGACCCCTAAAAATGGGGGTTTTGACCATTTTTGGCCTGTTTTTTGGGTTTTGTGTGCTGAAACTTGGGAAATTTCCGGGGATTCTTCGAGAAAAACCCGGGTTTCTGCCGGAAAATCCCGGGCCTGAACAGCGCAGTCCACGCCCGGCGAGACGCAGTCCCCGGCCTGCGCGCTCCAGTCCTGGGCCGGGGCATTCCAGTCTTGGGGCCGCGCGCTCCGATCTTGGGCCTGCGCACGCCGTTCCGGGGACTGGGCGGTCGGCTCCACGGGCTGGGCACGCCATTCCCAGGGTTGCTCGCTCCATTCCGAGGACTGGCCAGCGCCGGGCGGTTCCTATACCGCGCCGGTCGAATACTATTTTGCGCAGGCCGGAGACTATTTCGCGCCGGTCGAATATTATTTAGCGCCGGCCCGCCATTATTCCGTCGGATCCTGGGAGCGAACGCCCCGCTCCGAGGGTCGCGCACGCAATAATTCACTTCAACAATTCCTCGGCGATGAGCACGGCGTTGAGGGCCGCGCCGCGCAGCAACTGGTCGCCGCTCACCCAGAAGCACAGGCCGTTGTCCAGCGCGCAGTCCAGGCGGATGCGGCCCACTTCGCAGTTGTCCTTCTCGGAGGTGAACAGCGGCATGGGATATTTTTTATTTTCCGGCTCGTCCACCAGATCCAGCCCCGGCGCTTTTTTCAGAACGGCGCGCGCGGCCTCGACGGTGACGGGCTTTTCAAATTCCGCGCTCACGGCGATGGAGTGCGAGCGGTAGACCGGCACGCGCACGCAGGTGACGCTCGCGCGAAACGCGGGGTGGTGCATGATTTTGCGGCCTTCGTTTTCCATCTTCATTTCTTCCTTCGTGTAGCCGCTGGGCAAAAATGAATCCACCTGCGGAATTACGTTGAAGGCAATCTGGTGCGGATAAACCTCCTTCGTCACCGGCTTGCCGGAAACAATTTCGCCGACCTGCCGCTTCAATTCTTCAATCGCCTGCGCGCCGGTGCCGCTGACGGCCTGGT
>CAYPTV010000343.1:0-3913 GCA_964413505.1 uncultured Bifidobacteriaceae bacterium
CTGCTACCGCGACCCGAGCGTGCTGCAATTCGTCGCCATCAGCGCCAGCGACGCCTACAACAATCTGAAGAAAGGCAACCTCGTTGCCGCCGCGAAAAACATTTTCGATTCGCGCAACCTGACATCAATCAAAGCCGTCTGGGAAGACCGCAAATGGATTGGCGGCGTGTAAAATTGATTTTTTACAAAATTTCTTCCTACCGTGCCAATTCCCACGATTCAATCTTTATCCAGTTCAAAAATGTCTTCAATTTTCGCCTTGAACAGATGTGCGACCTTGAACGCCAGCGGCAAACTTGGATCGTATTTTTCCGTTTCAATCGCGTTGACGGTCTGGCGCGAGACATCCAGTTTGTCGGCCAGATCGGATTGCGACCATTCTTTCGCCGTGCGCAGCGCGCGCAGACGATTTTTCATTTATACCTCCGCCATGAAAAAAATAAGCCGATGAAATAGTAAGCCCACATGATATAAAATGCGCAGTCTAAAGGAAATTGTGGGCCGCCCGATTCACGAATGAAGATGTAGCTGAAACATGTATAGCCGGTGGCCAGCCCTGAAAATGCCATTGCTTCGGTAACAATCTTTCTCTTCATCTCATCCATTTCAGAAACGGCACGGACGATGGCAAAACAAAGGTAAATCATCGGCAAAACTGGCAATAGAATCAGCCAATATTTATATGGCGATGCGGCGTGTAAAAATTATTCGCCAAGCACAGTCCAACCACATACGCGACTATGCTAGCCGTAAGCCTCCAAATATATCTTTTCATGTAAGATTTAATTGGCGGCTTTTTGAATAAAACAAGCCATAAGGACCAAAGCATAACGCATGCGCAAATAAACAGCCCCGCGCATCCAATAATTAATTTAATTTTCATGAAATCGAGTGTAAAGCATCCTTGTCACATGTCAAGCATTCTTTACACACAATTTCAAAGAAAAACGCGGCCGGAATTTCTTCCAGCCGCGTTCGTGATTTCTTGTAGCGTAGAGCCTGTGGCTCGACTTTCGGCGCACAGCGCCGACGCTACATTTATTTTAATATCCGCCCATGCCGCCCATGTCACCCATGCCACCGCCGTGACCGCCACCCATCGGAGCTGGCTTGTCCTTTTCCGGAGCGTCGGTGATGAGGCATTCGGTCGTGAGCAGCAGACCCGCGATGCTCGCCGCGTTCTGCAACGCGGAACGCGTGACTTTCTTGGGGTCAACCACGCCGGCCTTCACGAGGTCTTCGTATTCGCCCGTGGCGACGTTGTAACCTTCGTTGCCCTTGCGCTTCTTGACTTCCTGCACGATGAGCGAGCCTTCCACGCCGGCATTCGCGGCGAGCGAACGCAGCGGGCCTTCGACGGCGCGCTTGATGATGTCCACACCGATCTGCTCGTCGTCGTTGGCACCCTTGACGGTTTCAATCGCCGAGATGCAGCGGATCAACGCCACGCCGCCGCCGGCAACAATGCCTTCTTCCACGGCCGCGCGGGTCGCGTGCAACGCGTCTTCCACACGCGCCTTCTTTTCCTTCATTTCGGATTCGGTCGCCGCGCCGACGTTGATGACGGCCACGCCGCCCGCCAGCTTCGCCAAACGTTCCTGCAATTTCTCACGGTCGTAATCGGAAGTCGTTTCTTCGATCTGGCGGCGGATCTGGTTCACGCGGCCCTGGATCTCGGAGGATTTTCCGTAGCCTTCGACGATCGTCGTGTTTTCCTTGTCAACAACGATGCTCTTGGCGCGGCCGAGGTCTTCGAGGCCGATGCTTTCAAGCTTGATGCCGAGGTCTTCGGTGATGCACTTGCCGCCGGTCAGCACCGCGATGTCTTCCATCATGGATTTGCGGCGGTCGCCGAAGCCGGGGGCTTTGACGGCGCAGACATTGATCGTGCCGCGCAATTTGTTCACCACGAGCGTCGCGAGCGCCTCGCCCTCGACTTCTTCCGCGATGATCAACAGCGGCTTGCTGGTCTTGGCGACCTTTTCGAGGATCGGCAGCAAATCTTTCAGGCTGCTGATCTTCTTTTCGTAATTCAAAATGTAGGCGTCTTCGAGCTTCGCTTCCATCGTTTCGGCGCTGGTCACGAAATACGGCGAGGAATAACCCTTGTCGAACTGCATGCCCTCGACCACGTCAAGCGTCGTCTCGATGGACTTCGCTTCTTCAACCGTGATCGTGCCGTCCTTGCCGACCTTGTCCATCGCGTCGGCGATGATTTCGCCGATCGTGGTGTCCCAGTTGGCGGAAACGGTCGCGACCTGCTTGATCTCTTCCTTGTCCTTGACCTTCTTGGAGATCTTCGAGAGATGCTCAACCGCGGCGGCGACCGCCTTGTTGATGCCGCGCTGGATGTTGATCGGGCTGGCGCCGCTGGTGACGTATTTCAAACCTTCGCGATAAATCGCCTCGGCCAGAACCGTCGCCGTCGTGGTGCCGTCGCCGGCCGCGTCGCTCGTCTTGCTGGCGACTTCGCGGACCATCTGCGCGCCCATGTTTTCGTAGGGGCATTCCAGTTCGATCTCCTTGGCGACCGTCACACCGTCCTTGGTGACCGTCGGGGAGCCGAATTTTTTGTCAATGACCACGTTGCGGCCTTTCGGTCCGAGCGTTGCCACGACCGCGCGAGAGAGTTTCTGCACGCCCTTGAGCAACGCCTGCCGCGCCTGCTCGTCGAATATCAATTGTTTAGCTGCCATAATTTTAATCAGTTTTGAATTTTAAGTTTTGAGTTTTGAATTATTCCAGAATCGCGATGATGTCGTCCGAGGACAAAATCTTGTATTCCTTGCCGTCAATTTTGATTTCCGTGCCGCCGTATTTGCTGCACAGGATGCGGTCGCCCTTTTTGACTTCAAACGGGACGCGTTTGCCGTTGTCGTCGAGTTTGCCCGTGCCGAGCGCGATGACGATGCTCTCGGTCGGTTTTTCCTTCGCGGAATCAGGGATGATGATTCCGCCCTTTTTGGTTTCCTTCTCTTCGACTGCTTCCGCGAGGATGCGGTCGCCGAGCGGTTTGACGTTTAGTGCCATACTTTTTTCTTTGTTTGGTTGTTGTTGTTTGACTGCTTAATTAACTCCCGCCGCCCGAGCGGTGGGAAAAATGTTTATTTTGGAAGTGCGGCCTTTGTTAATTCACCAACTGCCGCGCCAATAATTGTATTCAGTAATTTATTTTCTGAAATCTTCGTTAAAAGTGATTTAGCCGCTTGTTTTTCTTCCAGACTTGCGGCTGCACCGTTAATTTTTTCGCTTGTTGATTCAATCCACGATGCTTGCTGATGTATGTTTCCCGTGCCAAAATTAAAATTTGCTCCTGGAGAATTTGAGACAATAAACGGCGCGATAGATGTTGGGTGAACAGCTGTCTTGGCTTTTTGCTTTTCAGCCCACGGAAATTTTTGCCCGCACTTTGGGCAAAAAGAAGGAACAGATTTTACGTCTTCTCTAAAAAGTGTATGTCGCTCGTGAGTGCTAGGATCGGTTAAACCCAAATGCCGAAGGCCACCCTTAATGGGTGTTGAACATTGCGTGCATTGCGTTTGGGTTTTTGCTCCGCAGTCAGGACAGAATTCATGATTATGAGAAGTTGCCCAAATAGAGAATGAATTAACCACGTGGCCATTCTCACAAACTTGGGCTATGTCTTGCTCAATGTTCATTGATTCTGTTGGTTGATACGGAACTGTCGTTTACTTCTTCTCGTCCACGACTTCTGCGTCAATCACGCCTTCGTCCTTCTTTTCCTCGGACTTCGGCTCGCCTTCCGGTTGCGCGCCAGTTGGGCCGGCACCCTGTGCCTTGTCCGCCTGCGCCTTCGCGGCGGCGGCCTTGTAAAGTTCGGTCGAGACGGCCTGCCAGACTTCGTTCAGCTTCTCGCTGGTGGATTTGATGGCGGCGGCGTCCGTGCCCTTGA
>CAYPTV010000344.1:0-3897 GCA_964413505.1 uncultured Bifidobacteriaceae bacterium
TGGCGGGTGGATTTGAAGCGCGAGGTGGATTTGATCGAAGAGGTCGAGCGGCTTTTTGGCGTGGAAAAAATCCCGGACACGCCGCCGCGTGGCGCGATCGGCTCGAACGCTTTTGATTCCGTCTACGACCAGATTGCTGAAGCGCGCCGCATCCTCACCGGCCTCGGCTTGAATGAGGCGCAGGGACAGACGCTAATCGCGGGTTCGGAAGTCAGAAGTCAGAAGTCAGAAGAAATCGTCGCCCTTGCAAATCCATTGAGTAGCGACATGGATGTTTTGCGTCCAAGTTTGCTGCCCGGTTTGATTCACTCGCTGCGGCACAACGTCAGCCACAAGAATTACGATGTGGCGTTGTTCGAAATCGGGCGCGTGTTCACGGGGCAGAGCGGTGCGACCAGGGAGGAACGCCGAGTGGCCATTGCCATTACCGGCCAGCGTTCGCCGGATTTTTGGAGCGGTGAGGAGCGCGATGCGAAGTTCGGCGCTTTTGATTTGAAAGGAGCGGTTGAGGAATTTCTTGAACATTTCGGCGTTCGCGGCGTGATGTTCACGCGGCGCGCCGAAACCACGGCGATGTTTCTGGAGTCCGCGACGATTGCGCTTGGCGGCAAATTGCCGCTGGGCGAACTCGGGCAGCTTTCGCCTGCGCTGGCGAAAAAATATGATTTGCGCGACGCCGTTTTTCTGGCGGAGTTGAATCTCGATCAACTTCTCGCCCGGCGAAATCCGGCCAAGTCGTTCAAGCCGCTGCCGCAATTCCCGTCCATCCGCCGCGATGTGGCGATGCTCGTGCCGGAAGCGACGACGCACGAATCCGTTTTGCAAACCGTGAAGCAAACCAGGCCGGCGAATTTGGAGAACGTGGAATTGTTCGACATTTTCCATGGCAAAAATGTTCCCGAAGGACAAAAAAGTCTGGCCTACGCGTTCACCTATCGTTCGCCGGAGAAGACGTTGACCGACGCCGAGGTGAACGCGGTGCACCTGAAAATTGTGGAGGCGTTCAAGCAGAGCCTTGGCGCGACGGTGCGGGAATAGATTTTGCAAGCAGGACTGTCCCGCAATTTTAAGGATTGCCCGGCATTGTCATAATTTGTTTGACCGTTTCCGCAGGCGAATTATGTTTTCAGGCATGGAACATTCACCCGGTTTTCTCAAGCTCGTGGCCGAGTCCAAAATACGCGTCAACGAAATCAGCGTGGCCGAGGCGCGCGGGAAGCTTGCCGCCCGCCCGCAGGCGGTGCTGCTGGACGTGCGCGAGGATTCCGAATGGGCCGCAGGCCACGCGGCGGCGGCGGTGCATCTGGGCAGGGGAATTCTGGAGCGTGACCTTGAAAGGCTTTATCCCGACGCGGACACGGAAATCATCATGTATTGCGGCGGCGGATTCCGTTCCGCGCTGGCCTGCGACGCCGCGCAAAAAATGGGCTACCGCAACGTCCATTCGCTCATCGGTGGTTACAAGGGGATGGCCGCCGCAGGCTGGCCGGTCAAAAAAGGCGGCTGAACCAGCTTTGGTGCAACGCGGGTGAGTTGCGGATTTCAACGCCGGAAACATTTTCCAAAAGCGCGGCTTTTGCGCCGGCCGCCACCTGCGGTTTGACGTTGCCCATCTCCAGCCCGTGCACGTCAATAAATTCCATCGCGGGACGCAGATCGGCTGCCATAAAGCCGGTCGTGATGTTCGCCAGTTCCAAATCCTTGACGTGCCGTGCAAAAAGTCCGTAGGCGGGCATGACGCCGCGCGGTTCGGGATAACCTGCGCCCAACTCCGCCGGCACGCGCGCCGCGTCGTTGGTCGTCCCGCCGCCGTTGAACATGAGACGGATGTTTTCCAGGCGGACGCCTTCGACGGGCTTTTCGGGCAGGCCGTTGATCTGGATGCCGCTGGCGCGGTCCACGCCGGTGGCGACGACATCGGAAATGAAAATGTTCCTGATGGTGCTGGTGGTTGTGAGACCGGGCGTGCGGTTCCGCTTGCCGGTGGTGATGTAAATCGGATAGCCGGCCACGTCCATCATGGAAATATTATTGATGGTGATGTTCTCCAGAATGCCGCCGTCCACTTCCTCGAGCGCGAGGCCTTTGCATCCGCGAAACGTGCAGTTGGAGACGGTGCAGTTGCGGAAGCCGCCGCTGGATTCGGTGCCGAATTTGATGCGGCCATTTTTGGCGCGGCCCGGCCTCATCGTCCCGTCCAGCAGCGTCCCTTCCGCAAAACCGGAGACCTGGCAGTTGGCGATGGTGAGATTTTCGGTGATGACATTGGTGCCGAGCGCAAAGGTGCTTTTGGGGCAGATGCCGTCGTCGTTCGGGGAATTGATGCGGCAGTTGGAAACGATGGTGTTGCGGCAGCAGTCAATGTCAATGCCGTCGCGGTCGGTGTCCATCGTCACGTTGTCCACGGTCAGATCATCGCAGCCGGTGACGAGCACGCCGAACCAGCCGCCGTGATAAATGGTGAAATCGCGAAGCTCCACGTTGCGGCACAGCTTGAGGGCGATGGATTTGTTGGCTGTGGCCGGAGGGGCGACCTTTGAATTTCGAGCCAAACCGCCGCCGTTGATCCTGCCGTTGCCGGTGATGGAAATGTTCGTCAGGTTTTCGCCCCAGATCAGGCTGTTGTGAAAATAGGTGTGGCCGGCGTCCTGGTAAGCCTTGCCTTGAAATGGTTCGGCGCGGTCGTAGGCGTTCAGATTTTGCGGCGCGCCGAGAATTGTCGCGCCCGCATCAATGAGCAGATGGATGTTGCTTTGCAAATGAATCGAGCCGCTCAAATAGGTTCCTGCGGGAAAATAAACCGTGCCGCCGCCGGATTGCGCGCATGCGGCAATCGCCTTGTTGATGGCCGGGCTGTCGAGGCTTCTGCCGTCGCCCATCGCGCCGAAGGACCGCACGTTGAAATAATTATCGCCGGAAGTTTCCGCCGCGCCGGCGGGAGATTGCAGGGCAAAACAAAGGCAGAATACCGCCAGCACTTTTGCAATCATAAATTCATTTCTCATTTCGTTTCAAACACGGATAAATTGCGAACTGCACGGCCGGAAGTTTTTTCATATTTCATCCCGGAAACTCCCCGGGCGGCCTGCGTTTTGATGTTGTCCATTTCCAGCCCGTTGACGTCAACAAATTCCATCGCCGGGCGCATGTCGTTCGTCATGAAGCTGGTGGTGATGTTGGCGAGTTCCAGGTTCTTGACATGCCGGGCGAACAGGCCGTAGGCGGGCATGATGCCGATGCGTCCGGGTTCGGGATAGTTCGTGCCGAGTTCCTTGGGCAGATACGCGACGCCCATGTTGGTGCCGCCACCGTTGGACACGAGTCTGATGTTTTCGAGGTGGACGCCTTCGATGGGCTGTCCGGGCAATCCCATGATTTCAATCCCGCTCGCCGCCGGAACGCCGGTGGCGATGACGTTGGATATTAAAATGTTTTTTATTCGGCCGGGAGCGGTGACGTCCGGGCCGCGATTGCGGTTCCCGGTGGTGATGTAAATCGGATAAGCCTTCACGTCCATCATGGTGATGTTGTTGATGGTCATGTTTTCCAGGATGCCGCCGTCCACCTCCTCGAGCGCGAGGCCGCGGCAGCTGCGGAACGTGCAATTGTCCACGGTCACGTTGCGGAATCCGCCGTTGGCTTCCGTTCCGAACTTGATTCGGCCCGTGCCGTTGGTCGTCTCGATCATCGTGCCGTCGAGCAGCGTGCCTTCCTTGAATCCGGAAACCTGGCAATTCACGATGGTAAGATTTTCGGTGATGACATTTTTCCCGAGCGCGTATGAACTTTTCGGGCAAAGGCCGTCGTCGTTGGGCGAATTGATGCGGCAGTTGGAGACGGTCGTGTTGCGGCAGCAGTCAATATCAATGCCGTCGCGGTCGGTGTCCATCGTCACGT
>CAYPTV010000345.1:0-3888 GCA_964413505.1 uncultured Bifidobacteriaceae bacterium
CGCCGCCGGGCGCGTTGATGACTTCCAGATACAGCTTGGCCTTCATCATCATTATATCCGCCACATCCTCCGTTTTCTGGTCTTTGTATCTGGCGTATAAGGTGTCAAACGTCTTCAACTCGTCCGCGTAATCCTTCTCCGTCGTCGCGCCCTGTTGAATCTTCGCGTTGACGCGGGTGACCAATGCGTTGAGGCCGGCAATGACGGCGTTCGTCCCGTCGGCAAATCCGCTTCGGCCGCACAACAAAAGCGCAGCAAACAGCGGGAACAATAAAATTTTCTTCATGGCAAATATAAATCGAGACAGCCGTGCAAAATATCACGGAACTGACTTACTGCAAACGGCTGCCTACTTGGCGTCCTGATCGTCCTGATCGTCCGGGGCCGGGGTTTCCTTGCGGGTCTTGGACTTGGAACGTTTCTCCTTGGTCGGGGCAATCTTGATGTTCACGTTGTCCATCACCAGGTTGTTCACGCCTTTGATGCTCACGTCAGGGGTTTTCAGCGTGAGGTTGATGTCCTTGAACGTGAGTCCCGTCACCGTGCTCTTCTTCGGGCCGTCCACCACGCCGAATTTTTGCAGGTTGCCGCTGATGTTTTCCAGCGTGATGTTCGTCGCCAACTGGCTGGGCGCGGGCTTGCCCTTCAAGTCAAAGTATTGCGACCAGCCCTCGATGGAAACCATCTGCGCGTGCGTGTTGTCCACGGTGATGTTCCGGGCGGTGATGTCCTCGTAATGCTGCTCCGTGTCGGTGCGGAGCTTGAGCTTGAGGACGCAGTTCACATTTGTCCCCGCCGGCGCGAGCTTGCAATCCTCGATCACCACATCCCGCACCAGCGTCGCCTCGCTGCCGAGCGTCAGCGCCGAATTGCCCATGCCGAATGTGCAGCCGGAAATGCGGATATGCTCGTCCGGCGGAATCGTCTTGTCGTCCCACGCGGAAGTCCCCTTGTTGCCCTTGAGCGCGATGTTGTCGTCGTCCACGGAAATGTAGCAGCCACGGATGGTCACGTCCTGGCAACTGTCCACGTCAATGCCGTCCGTGCTGGGCGAATGATACGGCGTGCGGATGTCCACGTTCTCAACCGTCACGTCCGAGCAGCGGAAAATGTGCAGGTTCCAGAAACCGGATTGCCGCAGAAAAATTCCGCTGATCTGAACATCCTTGGAGTCGGCGATGAAAATGTTGCGCGGGCGCGGCACGTCGAGGTTCTTCGTCGGCGAGACGACGATGCCGTGCTTGCCCAGATTTTTCGGCACCTTGTCCCTGGCGACGCTTTTCCAGAACGCATCCCAATACGGCTTGCCGCCGCCCTGGATGGTGCCTTCCCCGGTGATGCGCAGATGATCCGCGTTCGTGGCGTTGACCAGCGCCGGGATCCACACCTGGAAATGCCCCTCGATGCGCGTCATCCTCTTCGGATAATCCGCGATGTTCGTCGAACCTTGCAGCACCGCGCCCTTGTCCAGATGCAGGTTCACGCCGGGCTTGAGGAAGATGGCGCCCGACAGAAATTCGCCCTGCGGGATCACCAGCGTCCCGCCGCCGTCCGCAGCCAGCCGGTCAACCGCCTGCTGGATGGCCGCCGTGTCGAGCGTCTTGCCGTCGCCCACCGCGCCCGCCGCCGTGACCGACAACTGTTCGTCCGCCGCCCGCGCGTTGGAAATGAGCATGGCAATCAATGCCGGGAGAATGAAACGGCGGGAAAGCCGTTGCGGAAAAGACTTGAATTCAATGGACATCCGGTTGTTATACACGTTTGACAAATTTTGCAAAGCGCAAACGATTGAGACAACGTCATTGCGCCATCTTGTCATCGTAGTCCAGCAACCGCGCGAAGTAAAAACAGGCGGAGGCGATGCCTGCCGAAAGGACGATGATGATGACGGCCTGTGTGCCGGGCTGTTTCAGGTCATCCGACCAGTCCTCGATTAGTTCGCCCTGCTTGCCGTAAAGAATGGCCATCTGCCGCTCCACGGGCTTGTTGTATCCCGCCATTGATAGGTCGCCGGACACATCCGCCGAACGTGTCCAATAAACAATTCCAGCGCCGGCGATTCCCATCACCAGCACGATGAGGCCGATGACCCGGAGCTTTCGCGCCCTCCGTCCGGCTGATGAAACCGGGGCCGGTGATTTGTCGTTCTCGATCATGCGCCTGAAGTTAGCACGCGCAGGGAGGATTAACAGGCCGGACGGGAAAAATCATCACTGGCCAACCTGATGGTCCGTATCGCCGGGATGTTCCCCGTGATCCACGCCTGCCGGCTGGCTGTCATGATGTTCGTCCACTGGGCGGCGATCATCCGAATGATCGCGGTTTCCGGGGAAAACGCAGCCGGTGATGGGGAGCAAGGCGATGCCGGTTAAAATGGAATGAATCAATTTCATGGTTTGTATGGTTCAACATGCTTTTGCCGCGCCGGAGGGGCGCGACCCTTGCACGAAACATTCCCCATCATGAATGCGGCCGCCATGGGGTGTTCACCCCACCGAAGGTTTTGGAAATTGCAATCAGATGAAGCGTGACTCCGGCAACGCGCTCAAGCCTGCTTCGCCCGCTTGACGGGCTTTTTGGAATTGGCGGCGATGGTGATGGCACGCCGCGCCCACCCGACCAGTTCCGGGGCGTTTTCCAGCACGTCCGGCGGCACCTCGTGATAGGACATCGTCAGCACTCTGCCCCGCGACTCATAGGTGAACGGCCCCATGCCGCGCGACGTGTAATCCGCCGCGCTCGCCGCGTCCGTTTTGAAGAACAGCCGCCCCTCGTCGAGGATCGCAAAGAAGTTTTCTCCCGAATAAAGGCCGTGCGCTCCGAACATCGCCTTCGCCCGCACGTCCGGCAGCGCGCCCAACTGGTCGAGCACAAATTCCTTGAACGAGTCATCGGGCATTGCTTCAATCTTCCGGCGTTTCAAGTCTGCTTGGGTTTGGTTTCGTCGAGTTCCTTGACCATCTTGTCCATGGCTTCGGGGGAAATGCCATGAGAAACCTTGATCTGCAAATGGTTCTTCAGGAACTCCTCCAATGTCATCCATTTGCCCTCGATGCGGATGCGTTGCGACCACGCGCAAACCACCTGCAACTGGCCGTGCAGCTTTTCGATTTCCGCCGTTGACTGACGGAGGCCGGCAAGCGCCCTTTCCAGTTCCTGCCGGGCGCGGGCCTGTTCCTTCAGGTTGCACCGCAGCCTTTGCACGACCAGCCCGAGGATCACAAAACAACTGAACTTGATGCACATGTTCCAATACCAATAAAACTTGCTGGAATAGGGATGGTCCACAGAGATGTCTATAAACCCCCAGGTCAGCGCACAGAGCAATGCCAGCACCAGGACATCGCGACGGCGCAGTTGCCAGGCGCAGATTGAGACGGGGATGAAATAGAAGACATCCATATACAGCTCGTAGCCGGTGATGTAATCAACAAAACCCACCACGACCAGGCTGGCAAGGCTGGCTGCAAAGAACCGGATGTCCGTTAAATTGTCAGGTTTGTCCATGATCGGCTGATTCGTTGCATCATCAACCGCCCGGATTTTCCGCACCTTCATTTCGGAAATCTTACGATGCCATCCTGCGAATCAAAACGAGCTTGTCGGACGCTGTTTCTTTAGCAAGAGCAAAGCAGTGAAGTTATTCATAAGCCTGTCCCCCGCACAATTCCGGCAACGCGCCCAGTTGTAGAGTCGGGCCTGTGGCTCGGCCTGAACGCCAGAAACTGGCCGCTCTTCAAGTCCGAATATCCACGATGTCGCCGACATTTTTACGGGACAGTTTTCACCGGCAGGCTCATGGCCTGTGTGTAAGCCGCCGGATTTTCGGTGATGATGCGGATGTTCTTGAAATGGCCCAGCACCTTCTCCTGCTCCGGTTTGTTGCCA
>CAYPTV010000346.1:0-3870 GCA_964413505.1 uncultured Bifidobacteriaceae bacterium
CGGCGAGGACGTAAATGACCATCGCGTTGTAAAACGGCTCCATCTGGTTGAAGAACACTTCCGCGCGCGCTTTTGCCAGCGCCTTGCTCTGCGCCGGCACGAGCGTTGATTTGTAATCGTTCAACGCGGAGTTAAATGCGTCCGGCTGGTTCGCCGCGAGCGCGCCGGCCATTTTTGCGTAGTCGCGGATCGCGTCGTCCACCGGCACGCCGCGCGGCGCGTCGAGCAGCGCGTCGCCCATGCGCCGCCAGTCGCCGGAACCGGCCGGCGGCAGGATGAGCGGCGGTTCGAGGCTGCTCATGATTTGAAAGGTTTCGATGAAGCCGATCATCACGTCAAAATTTGTCTGGTCGTAGGGCTGCCCGGCCTCCTGCGCCTTCGCTGCGGCGACGCCGGCGGGGATCAATTTTTCATCCCCGGCCAGTTCCGCCGGCCAGTCCTGGGCGTCCTGCGGCTGCACCGTGTTTTTCAACGATTGGTAAAGCGTCAGGCGCTCGTGCATCTTGGCGACGGCGTTTTCGTAGGCGGTGCGGTCCGGCGCGTCAATTTTTTCCACGCGCGCGACCTCGTTTGTGAACGTATCCAGCGCCGGCGTGATCTGGTTCCACGAATAATGTTTCCCATCCGAATGTTTCGCCGCGTCCTTGTCCGGCAGTTTCAGCAGCGAGATCAAATCGGGATTGTCCATGCGGAACACCGGCCAGTCGTCGGCCACGGCGGGATTCATCATCACGTTCGCGAGCCATTCGGCGGCGGGGATGATTTTCGGGTTTTCGTTCCAGGCCTTCCACGGCTCGGTGTTGAGCGTCTGCTTTTCACGCAGTTGCAAAAGCGAATTGCGCGCGAGCGAATCCATCGGCTTCAGCCTCCCGTCATAAATGACCGGCAGCCGGCCAAATTCGCTGAACGCAAAATCCTTGTCCTTCGGCGCCTGCAAGTTGCCGAAAAACCACAGCGCCATGATCAGCATCAGGAACGGCGGGAACCATTTTTGAAAAATCTTTTTCATTTCGTCTTCCTTTTGGAAACAAATTCAATCAGGTGCTTCAGGAACTGGATGAGCAGCCCCGCACCGACCATCGCGCAGCCGACGTAGGGTGTCAACCAGCCGGGGTTGCGCACGACGGACAGCACCGACGACGGCACGCGCCCGGCTTCCTGCGCGACCTGGCCGGCGTCCATCTGGTATTGATAAAATGTCAGCCCGGCGTAGCGCAGCGGATGGTTCATGGAAATCTCCACTTCGCGGTTTTCGCCGGTCTGCGGATTTTTCAACTGCACGCGGCTGCGGAAATCCTTCGGGATGTCCGTGCCGGGATAAACCGTGTGCGTCGCCTTGAGCAGCGTCAGCGAAAACGGATGCCGGACTTGCGTCGGGCGCATGATGAAGGTGAATGTTTTGCCACCAATCTCGACGGATTGCGGCGCGACCAGCTTGACGGCGATGCTATGCGCCATGCTCGCGCCAGCCTGATCCATGTAACTGTTTTGAACCGCCTCGACCAGCGATGCGTCACCCGTCCAGTCAGAAACCACCCAATCACCGAGCGAGCCGTTCGGCCCGGTCAGCTCGATGATCGCGGTTGGAATGTTTTTTTCGTCCGTTGTTTTCACGTCGGGCTTCTGGATGAAATCGAAATCGAGCGCCACGCCGTTGCTCGCGATGGGCGGGGAATTTCTCATCATCGGCGCGCGGAAGCTCAGGTCGGAATTTTTCCAGAATGTCTTTACGCTGATGGCGAACGGCAGGCTGTCAATTTTCAGCCCATCGCCCTGCTTCAACAATCTTTCCGGGATGGCCGTCACCTCATTGCCGTTCTGGAATATCAGTTCGTAGTCCGTCGCGCTTTCGGAATAATTTTTTGTTTCGCCCTCCGAAAGGTGCATCTGCATTTCGCGCGCGAGCATGTCGGTCACCAATTGTCCGACGAGCAGCAGAATCACGCCCGCGTGCGCGAGCTGGATGCCGATTTTTTTGGTCGTCAGTTGAAACCGATAAACGTGCGCGCAGATGAGGTTCACCAGCAGCGTAATGCCGACGAGATAACCGCCGGGCAGGATCAGCGGCAGCTTGTGGCCCAGCAGCGTGATGCCGGTGAATTGCAGCGGATCGAGCGAAAGGCCGACGAAAATCGCCCTGAAATAATGAGCCTGCACCGCATACAGCCCGTCATCCACCTGCGCCAGCGTGCCGACGAACACGAGGATGATCGCGAACGCCAGCAGCACGCAGGTGAGCTTGAGCGACGTGAAAAACGAGACTGTTTTTTTAATGAGCATCTAAATCTCCTTCTTAATCTTAATCCTGCTCTTAATCGTAATCGCCCTCGCAAGATTACGATTACGATCTAAACATCATGGATATTTGGCCGACTGCACGAATTTCACGAACGCATCTTTTTGCTGCGCCACGACGTCCGGGTCGCCCATCAATTTGTAAAACCAAGTCTGATCGCCGAGCGGCAGCACGATGCCGACAAGCCGAGCCGGTTTGCCGGCGCGTGCATCCGTTCCGGAGATGTCTATCAACGTGGCCTTGCCGCCTGAAGCGGCAATTGTTGGCAGATTCGCCGCCTCCGCATCGGCATTTGGCGCAAGGCCAAGCTGCGAACGCCAGCGGTTCAGGTTCGGCAACAAACCGCCTCCGTCGCCTGCGAGCGAGCTGACATTCACCGCCGCCTCCGCGCCGTCCGCGCCGGCGATGGAAAATTTCGCGACCAAAAATTGCGACAGCGGCGCAGCCTGCCAGCCTGCGGGAATTTTCCACGTCGGAACATTGGCGGCATCGGGCGCGGGAGTTGTTGCAGCGGCCGCATCCATTCCTGGAATCGCCGGATGTGATGGCGGCAACTGGCTCAAATCCATCGTGGACGGCGCGGCGAGACCGCCGAACTGAAATGATTTCAAAAATGAAACGAACGCCGGTTTTTGTTTTTCGACCAAATCCGGGTCGCCGGTCATCTTGAAAAACCACGTCGCGTCGCCGTTGTGGAAAATCACGCCGACAATCCGTTCAGCCGTTCCGGCCATGTCATACAAATCGGCGGGCTGCCCGGCAATCTCCACTTTTTCCGCGAGCTTTTGCAGATCAGCGTCAGCCAAGGCATCCAATCCAACCTGACCGCGCCAGCGGTTCACATTCGCCAGATCGCCGCCGGCCATCCCGCCGAGCGGAATGACGCTCATGTCGGCATCTTTTCCATTTTCGGAAATTCCAAAACTGGCGACACGCATTTCCGTCGGCGTCTTTTCCTGCCAGCCGTCCGGCACGGTGTATTTCAGCTTCGGCAGAGTGCTGGTGTCCGGCACGGGTAAGCCGGAAGGCATCGTCGCCGGCATTGCGGCGGGCGCGGCGGCTGCCGGTGGAGGCGGCGTTGAGGTGTCGGTGTTTTCAACGTGATAAACCTTCACGCCGTCGCGGTTGCAGCCAGCGGCCAAAACCGCCAGCGCGGCCAGTGTGCAGATAAAATGTGTCTTCATCATTTGTCCTTAATTATTAGCCGAAGCCGGGGCGTGCCGCACCACATTCTTTGGCTTTGATGCAACATTTATTGTCATTGCATTGGCAATATCCGGTTACCCAAAAGGCGGAAAATCTCAATCAACGGCGTCGCGCCTCATTTTTCCAGCGGATGCTCGTGCTTCTGGACTTCCTCGGATATGCGGCCGTCCAGACAGGCCGTGTTGATGGGATAAATGTCGGGATCAAAAATGACATGATAGAAATGCCAGACGACAATCGCTAGGCAAGCCAGCACCGCCTCGTAATAATGGATTGTCGTCGCGACTTCGACCGCCCAGCGCGGCAGGAATTTCGTCACGTCAATCTTCAGCCAGATCATCAGGCCGGTTGCGCCCATGATGACCGTG
>CAYPTV010000347.1:0-3864 GCA_964413505.1 uncultured Bifidobacteriaceae bacterium
GGCATCAATTGCATCAGCGCGACGAACCGGAATTTCCCCGGCCGCATGGGCGACAAGGAATCGAAGGTGTTTCTCGCGTCGCCGATGACCGTGGCCGCGAGCGCGATTGCCGGAAAGATTGTTGACCCGCGCGAGTATCTTGGGAATTGAACAAATGAAATTATGGCTGTCGCCACTTACGCCGAAGTTTCCTGGGAACGCATGAGTAACGCGGTTGAAAAAGTTCGTCAACGATTGCTGCGTGCGGCCCGCGCTTTGGAACAGGCAAAAGTTCCCTACGCCGTCGCTGGAGGCAACGCTGTGGCCGCTTGGGTTTCGCGCGTGGACGAGGCGGCGGTGCGCAACACGCAGGACGTGGACATTATTTTGCGCCGCGCCGATCTTCCCGCCGCGAGCACGGCTTTGGAGCAGGCTGGATTTGTGTATCGTCACGTTGCAAACATGGACATGTTTCTCGACGGGCCGGACGCGAAGGCGCGCGATGTCGTTCACGTTGTTTTCGCCGCTGAAAAAGTCCGCGCGGAATACGCCGCCCCGGTGCCGGATGTTTCAGAATCCGAGGAAACGGAAACGTTCCGCCTGCTTTCGCTCGCCGCTCTTGTGCAAATGAAACTGACTTCATTCTGCGACAAGGATCGGGTGCATTTGCGCGATCTGATGGACGTGGGCTTGGTGGATGCAACCTGGCTGGAACAGCCCATGCCGGTCGCGTTGCTGTCGCGTTTGCAGGAATTGCTCGACAACCCGGAAGGTTGAACCGCAAGAGTATTTGAGGAATTAAAAACAATGCGCCGGAACCTGATGATTTTGCTGTTGCTCGGCTCGCTGTCGGCGGCGTTTGCGGCCGACACCGTCACGGGCCGTGTCGTCAAAGTCCTGCCGCTCTTTCTCGACCTCAAAGGCCACGACGCGGTTTCGCCCAGCCTGTTCGATCGCGACGCCTACCAGTTTTATTTGAGCCAGCACACGAACGACATTTCCGCCGTGCGCTTCGACGTTCTGTGGAAGGCGTCGAAAACGGACAAACTAAAACTGCGCGCCGAACTGCGCGGCGTCGGTGCGGACGGTTTGCCCAGGCAGACCGTTCTTGAACAGGAGGTTGTCCCGAAGTATTTCCGAAGCTGGACTTCGCTCACGCTCGGCGGCGACGATTATAAAACTTTCGGCGAGGTCGTCGCATGGCGCGTCACGCTCTGGAACGGCGACGAACTGATTGGCGAACAGAAATCATTTCTCTGGTAAGGCATGATTCCCGTTAAAATCATCTGCTCCTGCGGCCAGAAATACTCCTTCGATGTCGAGCCTGTCGGCGGCAAAATGCCGGTGCCGGTTTTTTGTCCCGCCTGCGGCCGCGAAGGCACGCGCGACGCGGAACAAATCATCGTAAAAGCTCTCAATACAAAGACGCAGCCGCTGCCGCCGCCCGCCGTCAACACGCTTTTGAATTCCGCGCCAATCGCGCCGCATCTCGCGCAGGCGCTCAAGGACGCCGTCGTGCAGGAACTCGCCGCGCAACGCCGCGAACTGCTCGCCGCGCAGCACACCGCCGCCGCCGAGTTGACCGAACTTGCCCGCCGCCTCGAAGCCGTCCAGACGCCGATGTTCGAACGACTTCGCGCCTATGAGCAGCGGATTGCGGAACTGGAAAAAGAACTTGGCGAACAGTCGAAGGAAAACCGCGAGCTGCTGAAAATGAAAATCGATCTGTTGCGCGAACAGATTGAAAAGGAGCGCGTCACCAGCAGCCGGATTAATTTTAATTAAGTGGCGGCCGACGTGAGCCGGCTTGTTTCAAATTAAGGCGAACTCAAGTTCACTGCTACGATCTTGCCGGAGATTTTTTATCCTGAACCAGCATCGCCTGCTCGTAGCACTTCAAGGATTCCTCGTAACGCGCCAGTTTGTTGAGCAAACCGCCTTTGTGCAAATAGGCCGTCACCAGCGAGGCATCGGCGGAAATGGCGCGGTCGCAAAACGCCAGCGCCTCGTCCGTGCGGCCGAGTTTTTCCAGCGCCGACGCTTTTTTGACAAGCGCCTCCGCGTTTTGAGGCAGCGCGGACAGGAGTTTTTCAAAACATTCCAGCGCCTTCTGCGGTTCGTTGGCGTCGAGGAACTTTTGTCCTTCGGCGAGCGGGTCAATTGATTTCGCCGACGGCCCGGCCAGCAAACGTCCGCCACTTTCGAGTTCCAGAATTCGCTTTTCCAGACGGCCAACGACGTCAAGCAGCCGCGCGTTGGAAGTTTCCACCGTTGCTCGGCCCGGCGCGGCGAGCTGATGAACGCCTTCACCCGCCTCAATCATCGCGGCATGATGCGCAGAGATTTCCGCCAGTTGTGAGAACGCGCGCCACTGGAAATATCCCATCAGAAGCAAAACGACCAGCCCCGCAAATCCAAACGAGCCGATGAAATACAGGGTGAGTTGCTGCGTCCGCCGCGCGACTTCCGCATCGCCGGCGCGTTGCGTGGAAATGGCCTGTTCCAGTTGAGCAATGCGTGCGTTCATCGCGGCGGAATTGCTTTGCGCCAGCGCGGAATTTTCCTCGCGGCTCTGCTCGATTTGCAATTGCGCCGCGTGCAACTGCGCCTGCAATTGCACAAGCCCGTCCGCCACCGCGTCGGCGTTAGTGGAAACGGAATTTGTCTCGGCCGCGAAACTTCGCGACGCAAGAAATGCGGCGAGGCAAACAACCGAAATTATTTTTAGAAAGCGCAGCATGAGCCGCCAGATGAAACCAGCCGCAGCCTATTTTTTCAAATCAAATTCAATCTGCGAGCGTGATTTGGTTTGGACGTTGATCATCTCCATCATTCCGACCCGCCACTGGCCGTCCACTTTTTTGAAATCCTTCGGATAAAATTCCTTGAGTTTTTTGCCCTGCGCGTCATAGGCATAAGCCTGCACGATACCGAGCGTTTCCTCGTCAATCCACGAATCCACGCGGGAATAGCCGTTCGTGGACGGATCCGGGCTCGTGCTTTCCAGGACTTTGCAAACGCGGCCGCGACTGTTTTCCCTTTTCAAAATTTTCTGTTCAGGCCAATGGAAAAATTCCAAGCCTAAATCGCCAATCCAGAAATCTGAATTGGCGAATGGAATCATCGTTTCGCTTCCATTCAAAGATTTCATTTCTAACGGGTGATCAAGGAACAAACCTTTTTCATCTTCCATAAAAAAATAACGATCGGGCTGACCATTTTTATGAATGATTTGCAAACTAACAGTGCGAACGCCATTTGTGGTTGGTCTTGCTTCATAAGCTGTTTGCCAACCGTCTGTGTTGATTTGCGTTTGAAAAGAGATAAAGAAGTTTGTTGTATTTCCCGCCTTATCGCGGATTTTCAAAATTCCATTTTGAATAAAATTCTTTGCGGGAGTTTGTTCCAAAAGTTGCTGCGCCAGATTGCGCCCTTGAATTTCCGCATCGGACAAATCATTCGTCGTTTCCGCCGTCGCGCCAACGGCAAAAAATAAAATCATCGTGACAATCGCAAATTGAGATGCGGAGAAAATCATCCTCATGCTCGTCCTCAAACTGGAATTATTTTTCGAGGACGAGGATGACGATGAGAATGAGGAAGAATTGAAATTCATTTCGCTTCCAGCGCGAGTTGAATCGCCTCGGAAATCTGCCGCACGAAATGCACCTTCAATTTCCCGCGCACTTCCGCCGGAACGTCCAGCCAGTCCGACTTATTTCCCTCCGGCAAAATCACCTGCTTCACGCCGAACCGCGACGCCGCGAGAACTTTTTCCTTGATGCCGCCTACGCGCAGGACGCGCCCGCGCAGGCTGATCTCGCCGGTCATCGCCGTGTCCGAACGCACGCGCCGCTTGGCCAGCAGCGACGCCAGCGCCACCAC
>CAYPTV010000348.1:0-3855 GCA_964413505.1 uncultured Bifidobacteriaceae bacterium
GGGCCGATCATCCAGTCCGCGCTCAAGGCGCAGGAAATTCTCGCGGATCGCTACGACGTCTCCGCCGATGTCTGGAGCGCGACCAGCTACAAGCTGCTCCGCACCGACGCCATCCGCTGCCAGCGCTGGAACATGCTGCATCCCACCGAGCCGCCGAAGAAATCCTACGTCGAAAATCTCCTGGCGAAAGAGCAGGGGACGTTCGTGGCCGTGTCCGACAACATCCGCACCGTGCCGGACCAGATTGCGCCGTGGGTGCCGGGCGGACTGTTCACGCTGGGGACGGACGGCTTTGGCCGCAGCGACACGCGCGCGCGGCTCCGCCGATTCTTTGCCGTGGACGTGGAATCCACCGTCATCGGCACGCTCTACGCGCTGGCGGAAAAGAACCTCATCCGCCGCGACATCGTGGCCCAAGCCATCAAGGACCTGGGCGTTGACCCTGAAAAAATCCAGCCGCAGATTGTTTGAACCGGCACCCGCCGAATCCTCCTCATCGTCATCCTCGTCCTCGTTTAATCACGAGCACCGCCGCATTTGATTGCAAATAAGGAAAGCATGAAATCAGGAAAACCTTTCCGTTCCTTGTTTCCTGCCTTCCTCATTCAATTAACTAGAAATTTATTTCTGGAAAGAGGCGGTGTTTTTCTCCAAGCTGTCTTCCGTTAATTTATGGATGTAAAACTTCCCAAACTAGGCGAGGGCGCAGATTCCGGCGTCGTGGTCAATGTCTTCGTCAAAGAAGGCGACACGGTGGCCAAGGATCAGGCCATCCTTGAGCTTGAAAATGAAAAGGCCGTGGCGACAATCCCGTCCACTGCGGCGGGCGTCGTCGGCAAGGTTCATGTGAAGCCGGGCGACCGCATCAGTGTCGGCCAGAAAATGATCACGTTGAACGAGGGCGGTCAGGCCGCCCCCGCGCCAGCCGCCGCGCCGGCTGTGGGTAGGGCGGGCAGTCCTCTGCCAGCCGACGGCGCGCACGGAGTGACGCGCCCTACCAAAAAAATTGAGGTCGAGGATGAGTTTGAGGTTGAGGAGGAACAAACTGCGGAACCGGAAGTTTCAAATGCGGTGGTGGCGGCGTCGCCGTCGGTCCGCAAAATGGCGCGCGAACTGGGCATCAATCTTTCCAAGGTGCGCGGCAGCCAGGCGGGCGGGCGGATTGTCACCGCGGATTTGCGCAATTACATCCAGCGGCTGGTCGCGGCGGCCAAGAAAGCCAGCGCGCCGTCAGCCGCTCCTGCCAAGCCCGCGCCGGTGCAGATTGATTTCTCGCAGTGGGGGCCGATTGCCAAGAAGCCGGTCTCGCAATTGCGCGCGGTCATCGCGCGCCGGATGTCCGAGAGCTGGGATTCCGTGGTGCGCGTGACGCAATTCGACGATGCGGACTTCACGAAGCTGAACGAGCTCCGCAAAAAGTTCGCGGCGGCCTATGAGGCGAAGGGCGTGAAGCTGACGTTGACGCCGTTCGTGCTCAAGGCGGTGGCGGAGATGTTGAAGAAGCATCCGATGTTCAATTCGAGCCTCGACGTGGTGGCCAACGAAATTGTCCTCAAGGAATATGTCCATCTCGGCATCGCGGTGGACACGGAGCAGGGCCTGATCGTTCCGGTCATCCGCGACGTGGACAAGAAATCGCTGCTGGATTTGGCGAAGGAAGTGGAATCGCTCGCGGCCAAGGCGCGCGACCGGAAGATCACCGCCGACGAAATGAAGGGCGGGACGTTCACGATTTCCAACCAGGGCGCAATTGGCGGCGCGCATTTCACGCCGGTCATCAACCTGCCGGAAGTCGCCATCCTCGGCCTCGGCCGCGGCGCGATGAAGCCGGTGGTGCGCGACGGCAAAGTGGAAATCCGCATGATGACGCCGCTGGCCGTGAGCTATGACCATCGCGTGATTGACGGCGGGAGCGCGGCGCGGTTCACGGTGGACTTGGTGAAGGCGTTTGAGAACTTCGGCGAAGAAGCCGTGAAGATTTAATTTGTATGGATTCGATCAAAACTGAAATCGTTGTTGTCGGCGCGGGACCCGGCGGTTATGCGGCGGCGTTTTATGCGGCGGACCTGGGCAAGAAGGTCATCCTCATCGAAAAGGAAAAGAAGCTCGGCGGCGTCTGCCTCAACCGCGGCTGCATCCCGTCCAAGGCGCTGCTTTACGCGACGCACCAGATCGTCGGCGCGCGCGAGTCGGCGCATCGCGGCATCACCTTCACCGAACCGAAGGTGGACGTGGCGAAATTGCGCGAGTGGAAGGATACGATCCTCGCCAAGTTGAGCGGCGGCGTGGCCACGCTGGCGAAGATGCGCGGCGTGCAGGTCATCGCCGGTCGCGGTTATTTTGAAGGCTCGAACAAGTTGCGCGTCGAGACGGAAAGCGGACAGCAGTTCGTCGAATACGAGCAGGCGATCCTCGCGGTCGGTTCCGTGCCGGCGATGCCCAAGGCGTTCGACCTGGGCAATCCGCGCGTGATGACCTCCACCGAGGCGCTCGAAGTCGAGGACATTCCCGAAAGCCTGCTCGTCGTCGGCGGCGGTTACATCGGCATGGAACTCGGCACGGTCTATGCCGCGCTCGGCAGCAAGATAGTTTTGGTCGAGGCGATGGACGCGATTCTCGCCGGTGCGGATCCCGACCTCGCGCGGCCCGTGGTTGCGAACGCCAAAAAGATGTTCAAGGAAACCCGGCTCAAGGCGAAGGTCACGAAAATGGCCACCGTCGGAAAGCAGATCAAGGTTGCGATGGAATACGACGGCAACAAGATCGAGGAACTTTACGACCGCGTGCTGGTTTCCGTCGGGCGCGTCCCGAACAGCAAGGACCTCGGCCTCCAGAACACCAAGGTGGAACTGGACGAAAAGGGCTTCGTGAAGGTCAACTCCCAGCAGCAGACGAACGATCCGAGCATTTACGCGATTGGCGACATCGCGGGCGGCATCCTTCTCGCGCACAAGGCGCACAAGGAGGCGCGCATCGCCGTCGAAGTCATCGCCGGCGAAAGCAGCCTGTTCGACAGCGTGATTCCCGCCGTGGTGTTTACCGACCCCGAAATCGCCTGGTGCGGTCTCACCGAAACCGAGGCGAAGGAGAAGGGCGTGAAATACCAGGTCGCCAAGTTTCCGTGGTCGGCGTCCGGCCGCGCGCTTTCGTTCGACCACACGGACGGCCTGACCAAAATCATCGCCGACCCTGACACCGACCGCGTTCTAGGCGTCGGCATCACGGGCGTGGGCGCGGGCGAATTGATCGCCGAGGCCGTGCTGGCGATGGAAATGGGCGCGACAGTCGAGGACATCGCGCTGACCGTCCATCCGCATCCGACTTTGTCGGAGACGCTGATGGAATGCGCCGACGCCTATTACGGCCACGCCACGCACACCTTCACCAAGAAGAAGACGGCGGAGTAATTTGCGGGGAAGGAATTCTCCCGTTCCGTCAACAATTTCCAGCGGGGGCGGTGTCCTGATTTGGCGGCGCGCGGCTGTGTCTGAGACCGCCGCGCTGCTGGAATTTCAAATTGGGAAACCTTGACTGCGCCGATGTTTTGCCGTCCTGCCATCCCATTCCGATTTCAAAGTGAACTGCCTTAATCCCGCACGCCTGCAAACATTAAGCGACGAATTGTAAAGGATGAAAAATATTTTGGGATTGAGTCGTTGACAGACAATGGGGCAAAACCGGCCTGCCGCGACGGGCGCGAGCAGGGCGGGCAGGGCGGGCAGTCGCATGACCACCAAAGTGCGTCTTTGCAAACAGGCGGCGCGCACGGAGTGACGCGCCCTACCACACCAAAGACAAGGCAAACCTGTTGCTGGTAGGGCGGTCAGTCCTCTGACCGCCGGGGCGTGGGCTGCA
>CAYPTV010000349.1:0-3853 GCA_964413505.1 uncultured Bifidobacteriaceae bacterium
CAATCGTTCGCCGTGGTGCTGATCTCGTTCATTTTAGGCATCGGTCTTGGCAGCGCATGGATTGCGTCGCCAAATAAATCGGGCAAGACTGGCGAGAAAACCGTCATCGTGTTGCTGTGCGTGGCAGCGGCATGGGTGACACTGCTGGTTTTTAACATTGAACAATGGGTGGATTTTTACCGGATTGCGCGCATCGGCTTGAGCCGCACGCCTGAAGGCTATGTTTATCACGAATTATTAACGACAGGGATCGCATTGGTGATTTTGGGAATACCTGCGGCCCTGATTGGCGCGGTATTGCCGCTGATGATCCGGGCGATGTCAGCGCAAAGCGGATCGCTCGGAGCACAGGTTGGAACTTTGCTCACATGGAATACACTGGGCGCGGTGGCTGGGACTTTAATGGCGGGCTTTGTATTAATGCCACTGTATGGATTGCGCAATGCCTTTGGTGTGCTGGCATTGGTGCTGGCACTGGTGGCATTGATTCTTGCCCTGCGGCGCGGCTGGCTGGGAGGAATCGCAAGTGCGATAGGCGTCGGCGTGCTCATTGTCTGCCTTTTCATCTTTGGAGGCGAAAGCTGGCGGAATGTGATGAGTTCGGGTGTGTTTCGGATTTGGGAAACCAAGTTTGAGGCAAATTTGATGGCGATAAGAAAACAACATTTTAAAATTTTGTTTTATGAGGATGGACCGGATGCCACAGTATCCATTGAGCAAGTGGACGGCATCATCGCGCCTGCGCAAATGGGCTTGCGGACTAATGGCAAACCGGAGGCAGGGACACAATTGGATTTGAGCACACAGTTGCTGGTGTCGCATTTGCCGATGCTGGCCAAACCGGACGCAAAAGATGTATTTGTGCTGGGACTTGCCTCCGGGATGACTGCCGGAGCGATATTGGCTTATCCCATTAACCGGCTGGACATAGCCGAGAATTGCGAGCCGGTTATCCACGCTTCCAATCTTTTCGCGGACTGGAACCATCATGTGCTGGATGATCCGCGCACCCATCTATGGCATGAAGACGCGCGCACGGTGCTTAAGCTACGTCCGCAACTATACGACGTAATCATCACCGAGCCTTCAAATCCATGGTTTGTCGGCACGGGCAGCGTTTTCAGCCGCGAATACTACCAACTCGCGGCCAGCCGATTGAAACCGGGCGGCATCATGGCACAATGGTTTCAAGTGTATGAAACACAGGATGACATGGTGGAACTGGTGTTGCGCACGTTCAGCTCCGTTTTCCCATATGTGGAAATATGGGATGCTGGCGCAGGCGACATTGTCCTGCTCGGCTCGTTGCAACCCTGGCCCACTGGGCCGGACGTGTTCCGGCAGGGATTTGCGATTGATCGTGTGCGAACGGACATGTGGATGATTGATGTTCAATCCCCGGAAGCCTTGATGGCACGACAACTCGCCTCACAACGCACTGGCTTCGCCATCGCGGGAGACGGTCCGATGCAGAGCGATCTTTTCCCAGTGTTGGAATATGCCGCGCCCCGGGCGTTCTATCTTGGCACCGGATCAAGGATGTTGGATCGTTTTGACGAACGCACCCGCCAGCAACTTCTTGCACCCGATGAAAAAATTGCCGAACTAAAATCATTGCCTGCAATCAATGCACAACTCATTTTCAGTGATTTTTCGACAGTCAATGGAGAATTATTCGGCTGCATGTTCGGCACAACTCCAAACGCGGGCGTGCCTTGCGTCTTTCAATCACCGCAATCGGTGCCATCCCCGGCATCGGACGGAAGCGCCGTATCAAATGCGGAACAGTTATTCCATGCCGGAGATTTGGAACAAGCTGAAGCACTGACCGAAATGGCCTTGAAACAAAATCCAAATGATGTTCAGGCGGGATACCTTCTACGAGTCATTAAACGGGAGAAAAAATCACAACCAGCGGCGCTGTCCAAAAGCCATTGAATCCTTGCAGATTTACTACCAAAGCACCAAGAACACCAAGTTTTTACAAGGGGTTTTCTTCAGTCCACAGCCTCCAGTCCACGGTCCACAGTTGAAAAAACGGGGGTTTGACGCGGAAATGTAACACAATCGGGCGCGGAATCCGGAGTGCGGGGTGCGGAATGAAGCAAACGGCCGGATAACCACCAAGGCACAAAGACACAAAGTAAATTTGCAGGGCGGCCACTGGATTTGATCAATTTAATTCCAACAGCCACGCAATCTTTCCCCTCACGGCCGAGGTGACGTGAGATTCAAACTGTCCGGCACGGCGTTCCAGCCGGTGATTTTCCACGGAGGTCAGGCCCTGAACGTTCGCCACGCCCTCATCGGTGCCGGGCAGCCAGCGCACGCGGGGCAGCATGACTTCGTAATCGCCACCTCGAACCTGAGTGGTCAACGGCACACATACGCACAAGGCACGCTGTGCATCCTTGTCTTCGCGCGAGACAACGAGCAGCGGGCGGAGTTTGCCCTTCAGCCCGAGATCCACCCAATAGACTTCACCAGGCCTTGGATTTGTCATAAAAGCTTTCGAGAGTGGCGGCGCGCAGTTCCCAGGCCCCGGCGGGCGATTCCATCTTTTCGGGCACGGCTATTTTTGGCGCGGGCATGACCCACCAGCCGCCGTTTTCCGCCGTGACCAGATACTTGGCCCCCTTGCGGGTGCCCCGGATGGAGACGCGGCCCTTGTCATCGGCCTTGACCAATGTAGTTTCCATGTGGGAATTTTCCCACTCGCTGCGGCCATTGTCAACCGCTTAATGTTGGAAAACACAATCGAGAGCGCGGAATTCGGAGTTAACCACGAATGGACACGAATAAACACGAATCTTTAGAAGCAAAATCCAATGCGGAATTCGGAGGGTGGAGGGCGGAATGGACAACCACTAAGACACCAAGAGAAACCATAAAATCAAATCCTTGGCGGCTTGGAGCCTTGGCGGTTAAATGCATTCACGAGAATTTTCAAGGAGTCCGGCGTCGGGTTTGCGGCCAAGGCAACGGCATCGGATGTTTCAGAAAGCGGGAAGCGGTGGGTGATGAGGCCGCGCACGTCCAGCCGGCGGGAAAAGACGAGGCGGGCGACTTCGGCTTGGAGCGTGAAGTCCGAGGAATAGCTGCCGATGAGGTCTTTTTCGTCTAGGCAGACGGAGGCCAAATCCATCTGGAAGTTGGGAGTTGGGAGTTGGGAGTTGGGGGAAGAATTTTTAATTCTTAATTTTGAATTTTGAATTGGCCGGGCGCGTTTGGTGTGGGCGAACAACAGGACCTGTCCGCCGCCGCGCACGAGCTGGAGGGCCTGCGTGACGGCGGCGTCGGAGGGGACGGCGATGATGGCGGCGTCGAGGGGAAACGCGGAATGCGGAATGCGGAATGCGGAATTTTTAGTCAGAGCGGACTTACGTCCGCTGCTACGGACATTCATCGTCCATTTTGCGCCGAATTGTCTGGCGAGTTTCAAACGGGATTCGAGCAGGTCGGTGGCGAGGACGTTGATGCCGCGCAGTTGCAGGATTTTTGTGAACATGAGGCCGATCGGCCCCTGCCCTGCAACCAGGACGTTGTCGCCGTGCAGGAGGTTGAGGCGTTTGACGGCCTTGAGGACGGTGTTGACGGGTTCGAGCATCGCGCCTTCCTCGAAGGAATTTTTGGCGGGAATCTTCACGACGCCGGGCAGCACGAAATCCATGACGCGGACGTATTCGGCGTAGCCGCCGCCGGCGGGTTCGAACCCGGCGGTAATACCGGTGCGCTTGTAGGTCTCGCATTGGGCGAACGAGCGGTGGCGGCACGCATGGCATTTCATGCACGGGATGTGATGGTGCAGGGCGACGCGGTCGCCAATTCGGAGTGCGGAGTGCGGAGTGCGGAG
>CAYPTV010000350.1:0-3851 GCA_964413505.1 uncultured Bifidobacteriaceae bacterium
ACGCATTATCACGCCATAGATTTGGACGTTAATGATTTTGGCAGTTCGACGCTGACCGCCGGCACCGGGGATGTGGATATTTATGCCGACAACGGGGATGTGGACGTGCAAGGCTCGACCATTGAGGCCACGCTCGGGAACGTGAACATAGGCGCTGGATTTACGGATGTTAATAATTATAACGTTGAACAGCTCACCTTGAACGGTGTTACCATCACTGCTGGCGAAGCGGCAAGCCTGACATCATCGGGCGGCATTCACGTTGATGATTCGGGCATAACGGCGGCTTCGATTACCTTGGAAACGCTTTATGGCGTCGCGAATCTGGACGCGAATGATTTTGGCAGTTCGACGCTGACCGCCGGGACCGGTGACGCGGACATTTATGCCGACAACGGAAATGTTGACATTGAAGGCTCGACCATCAAGGCCACGCTTGGAAACGTGAACATCGGGGCGGGTTATACTGATTATAAATCCGAGACCCTCACGTTGAACGGCGGCTCCATCACTGCGGGTGCAGCGTTGACGCTGACCGCCCAGAGCGATGTGGATGTGAACGTGGATAGTTCTGACACCACGACCCTGACCGCCGGTAGCGGGGATGTGAGCGTCACTTCCTACCACGGAAATGTGGATGTGGAAAACGCAACCGTCACGGCAGGCGACTCCGTCAGCTTGACCGCGCCTGGCACGGTCACTGTGGCCAGCGGCTCGATTAACGCCAATAACAATGTCACCGTCACCGCAGGCAGCGGCATCACCATCAACGGCACGCCTATCACGGCGGACGACGACGTTTATGGCAACATCACGCTGACCAGCACCGCCGGAATGACAACAATCCAAAACGGTGCCTCGATGACGGGCAATCTGACGATCAATTCGCCGGACGGAATCCTGATTGACGGTTCGCATGGCGGCACGATTTCGGGCAACACGCTGAGCCTGACTTCAGGCAACAGTGGTGGGACGGATACAATCACAGTCAACAATGAAGACCTAACCACGTTTGCATCCGTCAACATGGCGGCTCACACCTTGGTTTTGTCTGACGTGGCATTTGGCGGCACAAGTTTGGTGACACTTGCGAGCCAAAGCGGTCAGCTCGCTCCGAACCCCAACACCAGTGCATCGATAATCCCGTTTGACGTCAATTTTATAAAAAATGTGACTTATGGCGGCAATCCCGCGCAGAATTACATCGGCTCTGGAATTACCATTTCAACATTGCCGTAATAAAGGGCGTCTGAGTAGATTGGGGAAAAGTTATAATATTGAAATAGAATCATGAAAATGACCAAAACACTTGCAACCTTCGCATTGAGTTTGATTGTCCTGCCTGCCATTTCCCTGCGCGCCCAGCCAACTGCGTCCACAGCAGTCCAGCAGATTCAAAATGTCCAGCAGAGCATAGAGCAGCAGGTTCCGATGCTCAACTTGAGGGCCGGCACCAACGCGCCCGAAACTTACACCAACGAAAATGCCGACATCGGCGAGCAGCACATTTTGAAGGTCATCCCGAATCCTACGCGATGGGAGATTGATGTTGACAGCCGGTTTTTTTACACCGACAACGCCACGCTCTCGCAATTGACGGTGGGCAATCCGCTCACTACTTCGTCCGTGTTTGTCAACACCATCTCGGCAGCGTATGCCCCCACGCCATATAAGCTCGGCGACGGCAGGTTTGCCCCCACAGCGGGTTATCGCGTCCAATGGTATAATTACGAGGGCAAAAACCTTCCCGGCGGCACGCCCGTGAGCAGCCTGGATTTCAACGCGCAGACGGCTTATGTCGGCGCAAAATATCTGATGCCGAACAACTGGCAGTATTTTTGCGAATTTGATTTCACCCGCATCGTGCAGCAGCCGGAATATTCGATTGAATTCTACCATGAATACGTCCCGCTCGTCGGAATTCAACGCCTGGTTCAAGTTAGCCAGAATTCGCTCATTTCCGCGAGCCTTGTTGCCGATTATCACTTTGGCACGGTGAACCAGTTGTTCACCGCCCCCGATTCTCAGGACCGGATGGATGACATGCTGTCCCTTGCTTACAGTTGGCAGCCCATCCCGAAGATCGTTGTGCAGCCCTACTATCGCCTCACCTACAGCCGCTATCGTTTCAACACGGCGCACACCGCGGCGCGCAACGATCTTCTCAACAGCTTCGGTTTTTCGGTGGCCTATTATTTCACCCCATGGCTGTCCTTGCAGGCGTTTGACAATTATGACGCCAAAACATCGGATGACAATTCCTTCGGCGCGAACCAGGGCTATCGCGCGTTTGACTTGGGCTTGGATCTGACGGCCACGTTCCGTTTCTGATTTTCAAGGCAATCAACCGCCGACGGTTTATATTCAACAAAATAAAAGCCGTGAAGCGTTTGCTTCACGGCTATTGTAAGCGGATAGGAGCGTCCTTCTGTTAAGCCGGGAAGGTCGTGGTAGGATGAAGGATTGGCTTGGAGCCGAAGAAGAATCAGGTGGCGAGCTTGAGTTGCGACTGCCGGATTTTTTTTCAATTGAGCGGCGTCAGTTGGGAGACCAGTTGGTTGGTGAAAATAAATCCACGCGTATCCGCACAATCTGCGGAAAAAAGTGTTTGCCATTTCTGGAAAAGACATGGCACACTTGCAATGTATCCATTCGGTATTTTTGATTATGGTCACTTTTGAATCCTTTATTTTCTGGGCGGCGGCCGGTTTCAGCGGTGGCGTTGTTTTCGCCTCGTTCTTTGAATGGACGCTGCACCGTTATTTCATGCACCGGCCTTTTGCGGGCTGGCAATATGCCTTCCGCGCACACGCGCTTGTGCATCACCACACGTTCAAGGCCGACCACACCTACCACCTCGTCCGCGAGGATGACAAAAAAACCATACCGATGGCGTGGTGGAACGGCCCGGTGCTGGTCGCCGTCAGCATGATCCCCGTTTTGATGCTGGCTTTTTTTCTTGGCCGCTGGGAATTGACCATCGGCTCGTTCGTCGCCTTCGCGGGCTATTACGGTGCCTATGAATATATGCACTGGTGCATGCACCTGCCGAAAGCCCGGCGCGTCGAGCGTTCATGGATTTTCTACCGGCTCAACGGACACCATCTGCTGCATCACCGATATATGCACAAAAATTTCAACGTGGTGATGCCCTTCGCCGACCTATGCCTCGGCACTTTGCTGCTCCGCTCAAAAATAAAATTTCCGCAGGCGCGCGGCGCGGCGGTTCCCGATGTGCAACCGCGTGTCAAACCGGAAACTCATTTTGCAGAGTCGTAACCATCGCTTTCAAATTCGCCGCAAATTTTCTTTCCAGATCAACGCGGCGGATTCTTCAACCAAATAAAAGGCGGGACTTGGATTTCTCCAAGCCCCGCTGTGAAATACTAATCTGAATTAGTAGCGTTCACGACGACCGCCGCCACCACCACCGCCGCCGAATTCACGGCGAGGACCGCGACCGCCACCACCGCCGCCGGGCGGACGATCTTCGCGCGGACGCGCGATATTGACCGTCAATGCGCGACCGCCGAGCTGGGCGCCGTTCAGCGCTTCGATGGCTTTCTGCGCCTCTTCGGGCGTGCTCATGGTGACGAAACCAAAACCACGGGGACGTCCGCTCATGCGATCCATCATCAGGTTGGTTTCCGTGACCGTGCCGTGCGCGGCGAACGCGTCCTGCAGGTCGTTTTCTGTGGTGTCGAAGGAAAGATTCCCGACGAACAATTTATTACTCATGTGATGTTTGCTGTCCTAGACCGAACTTTGCTTTGACCAGACTGTTCCCGACTATCGGGTTTCAAATCATCACTGAACCAGGTTCACTTGAAGATTCACCATGCCGTGGGAGC
>CAYPTV010000351.1:0-2675 GCA_964413505.1 uncultured Bifidobacteriaceae bacterium
CACGAGCCATTGATGTTCGCGGAAATAAAGCATGACGACCGGGAATTTTCGCAGGCGCGTGGCCGGCGCGCAATCCCGAACCCGTCGTCGGAGAGGTTAAAAGGGCTGGCAATTTATTTGACAGTGTCCTGATTTCGGAGCGCGAGTTGTCGCAACTCGCAGCGATTGGGGTGGCTGGAGACGGCCCGGATAATTTCAAAGCGATTCGCCAGGAGACGCGCTGCGGATTGGGACAATCCGCGCTCCGAAAAATTGCAAATCAGGAAACTGCCATATTCACGCACCCGACTTTTCAAGGCTGAATTGGTATTCAATCTTTAAATGACAATGGTGCTGGCAATCGGAAGTTTTATAAATGACGAGTCCTTGCCCGGTCCACCGAATTTAACGCAAAGACGCAAAGGAACGAAGTCGCAAAGATTTTTTTGCCTTGCGTCCTGGCTCCCTCGCGCCTTGGCGTTGGATTCCCCAGCCTTTGCCGCCTTGCACGGGCCTCCCATGGACGGATCAGTCGTTAATGCCGTAATGAGCGTAATCCTCAACGCTATTGATGGTGATGGTTATTGCGGTGGCGCGGTGGGCAAGATCATCCAAAGCCGGGTTGGATGAGTCCCGATTGACGGTGGCTGAAGACGATTCGGTCAACAGCAATCTGGCTGAATATGTCAACAACGCAAAAGCGGCTGGGGGCGTTGGGCTGTGTATTTGTTGGGAGATGGCGTTCATATGTTTTATCGGCTCGGAGTTTATGGCTGCCATCTTCCCAAAATGATTTAAAAAGTATATGGGGTGTTTTACCCATGCACCGCCATGGCAGTGGAGCGGCCGGTCATTCGTTGACGAGCCATTCCCCGCGCCTTGCGGAGTGCAAGTCAGACAAAATGATTTCGGAATTTGGAATGCGGAGTGCGGAATTGAAGACCAAGCCAATTCAACGCAAAGACGCAAAGGGCCGAAGGCGCAAAGATTTTTGGCCTTGCATCCTGGCTCCCTTGCGCCTTGGCGTTGAATTCCCCAGACCCGCCCAAACTTCAGCGAAGCAACAGCACAACGACAATGATGACGAGCAGGAGACCGACCCCGCCGCCGCCAATCCAGATGGCGCTGCCGATAACTGGTGTGAATAATAGAGTCATATAATTTTGGTTTTCGTCCTGGATGGAAAATCATTCCCCATCCATTTCTGATATGACGCTATGCGATGCGACGAGCATTTGCCATGGGGTGTTACCCGAACTGGATGAGGCCCATCGCTGACTGCGTGGCGGGTTCAAGAAAGCGTGATTACCGAATCGTCCTCATTCTCCTCCTCGTCCTCCTCCTCGGTTTTTTAAGGATTTCGAGGACGAGGATGAGGATGAGGATGAGGATGAAGGTCGAATGCGGCATTCTCAGACACGCTCTTATGTTTCAAGCAGCCGCCGGACTTCTTCCCCGGTCAGCGTTTCCCGTTCTAGCAGTGCTTGCTCGATTCTTTCCACCCCGGCACCGTGCTGTTTCAACAGGTCGCCGGCTTTGGCCAGCACCTCTTTTAGGATTCGGTTGATCTCGGCTTCGGCGGCAGGCTGTTTCGGTTCGTAATACATCTCGGTGCCCATGCCCCATTCGCAAACCATGGCGTTGGTTATATCACGGGCGACGGACATGTCGCCGGCGGCACCGTTGGTTATGGTATCAAAGCAAAGATTTTCAGCGGCGCGTCCGCCCATCAGCATGCAGAGCTGCTCCATCAGCAGCTCTTTGCTTTGGATATGGGCATCCTCGTCGGGCAGCAGCATGTTGGATCCCAGCGACTGATTGCGCGGCAGGATGCTGACTTGATAGAGCGGCGGCAACCGCTTGCAGGTGAAGTGAACCACCGCATGACCCGCCTCATGACGGGCGATGATCCGGCGCTCCTCAAGGTTTTCCACCATGGTGCGGCTGCGCCCATACATGACCTTGTCCCGTGCGTAAGTCAGTTCGGACGGGGAAATTTCTGACAGCCCCCGGGTGACGGCAGTAATGGCGGCCTCGTTCAGGAGGTTGGCCAGATCGGCCCCGGTCATTCCAAAGGTGGATATGGCGAGCGCACCCAAGGATGCCTCTGGTGTCATGATCGGCTTGCCCTTGGCATGAACCTTTAAGATGGCAAGCCGGCCACTGGTGTCGGGCTTGGCCAGATAAACTTTCCGGTCGAAGCGCCCGGCTCGCAACAAGGCCGGGTCCAAATCTTCCAGCCGATTGGTGGCACCAATCACCACCACGCCGGTCTTGTCCTTGAAACCATCCATCGCCACCAGCAGGGCATTGATGGTCTGCCGGCTTTCCTCATGCTGGTTGTCATTGCGCTTTCCGCCAATGGCGTCAAGCTCGTCTATGAAGATAAGGGCTGGCCGGTTTCGCATGGCCTTCTTGAACAGCTTGCGGACGCGTCTGGCACCCACCCCGGCATACAGCTCGACGAAGTCGCTTCCGCTCATGTTAAAAAAGCTGGCATCGGCCTCGGCGGCGATGGCCTTGGCCAGCATCGTTTTTCCAGTGCCTGGAGCACCCACAAACAAAATGCCCCTGGGCAGTTTGCCACCAAGCGCATGAAGCTTTTTGGCATTCTTGAGGAATTGGACCACCTCCATGGCCTCGGCTTTGGCCTCTTCAATCCCAGCCACATCAGCGAGGCGAACATCAGGCTTTTG
>CAYPTV010000351.1:2775-3849 GCA_964413505.1 uncultured Bifidobacteriaceae bacterium
GTCTGGGGTTGTCCGGCTGGGGCGACATAAAAGGTTGCCCGGGGGTGCTGGTTTATTAGATGGAGCAGATTGGAGACCCGGGTCTGCTCGATGGTGACATGCACCGGTCTTGGGCCGGCGGCTGTCTCCAGCCGACCGGAAAACGCAACCCACCCGACGGCCAGCAGCCAGATAATCAGCCCGCCCGTCACGGTTTGCTGAACAATGAATTTCCAGCGAGGCGTCAGCCTGCTTTTGAAGAGCAGCAGGAATACGGCGGCAAAAATGATTGCGGCAATGAAAAGCTCATGCAACACAGATGAGGATACTTCCCTTAAGTTCTGACCGCGACTAGGGCATTCCTAGTGGAGACAACACCGGACGATGTGACATGAGCTTTTGACTGGATGGAGCAGCGTGAGAAGAACCGACCGCCGGCCCAGGGACGATGGCGCGGCATAAAAGGGCAAACCCAACGAGGATGCCCGGTCAGTGACGGACTTGGTGCAGTCAAAGCTCCAATTCTGACAAAACCGGATTTTGATGATTTTGACCAAAATTCCAGCGTGTTTCGCGACAGCCGTAAGTTTGCCGCGAGGGCGCGGCCAACTTAAATTGGCAGGGCAGACGTGCTACTCTGCCCAAACATCCGGGCGGAGTGCGGCTGTCCCCGGCCGCAGCAACGAGCGGACGTCTGGCAGCGGATATTTTCACCATGACTTGATTATATATGCCCATCGCAGCGCCCGGGGACGGGCGCGCTCCGGGAACATTTCCCGCCGGGCATCGTCAAAATTGTAAGACGAGGTGACTAGTTTCATCTTTTAATTCCGCATTCCGCATTCCGCATTTGAAATGAGCCTCCTCACGTCGTAGCCTACGATTCGTTGCCCGTCCAAGGTAGGGACTGGCGCGCAGCGCGGCATCCCTACCACCTGAAAAGTTTGTCAAAGACATGATCCCACCCGGCCCGCAACGAACCCGCGCTCTGTGAGCGCGTCTGAAAAATCGGAATCTGACTTTTCTTCCTCATCCTCATGCTCATCCTCATCGTCAGTTTTGACAGGTTTTCATGAGGATGAGGATGAGCATGAC
>CAYPTV010000352.1:0-3839 GCA_964413505.1 uncultured Bifidobacteriaceae bacterium
GGAGTTCGGCCATGCGCCAGTTGTTGACGTATTGGCCGCCGCGCATCGTGTCGGCGAAGTGGACCTTCCAATTGTCGCGGTCGTCCACGTTGCCCATGGCCGCGGCCATGCCGCCTTCGGCCATGACGGTGTGCGCCTTGCCCAAAAGCGATTTGCAAATCAGGCCGACTTTGACGCCGGCCGCCGATGCTTCAATTGCCGCGCGCAGACCCGCGCCGCCCGCGCCGATGACCAGGACGTCAAATTCGTGAGTTTCGTAATTGGTAGCCACAAAGATCTTTCAGTTCAGGGTTAAAATTTGAAGAACACAACGTCGTGCAGATGTCCCGTCGCGCAGAGCCGGACATAAACGTCCGTGAAACCGACCCAGAACAAACTGATCCAAGCCCACATCATGTGGCGGATGTTGAGGCAGGTCACGCAGTTGTAAGCCTTGGCGCACGTCGGCGCTTTGGATTTGGAATCCAGAAATCCGCCAATTAAATGCCGCAGCGAGTGGCAGCCAAAAGTATACATCGCAAGAAAAACGGCGTTCAGGGTCAGCACAATCGTCCCGATGCCGATGCCGAAATGTTCCTTGCCGGTGGCGTCGGTGAACCACATTCCCAGCCAGGCGTCATATGACAGCAGAATGATAAACAGAAATGCGAGATAGAAAAAATAGCGGTGGATGTTTTGAATAATGAGCGGAAAGTAGCGTTCGCCGAGAAAGGATTTGCGCGGCTCACCGACGGCACAATTGATGGGATCGGCCCAGAAAGCTTTGTAATAGGCACCGCGATAATAATAGCAGGTGAATCGGAAACCGGCAGGAATCCACAAAATCAAAAATGCCGGCGAGAACGGTGCCCAGCCTGGCCACCACGCCGGCAGGGTGCCGATGGCGTGCGGCGAAGTGCCCCAGAATTCCGGCGAGTAAAACGGCGAGAGATAATTGGCCCCGCCATTTTCCCCGTGCAAACCGCCATACCAATAACTGCACACGTGATTGTGCATGTCGCCGATACCTTGGAATGCCGCCCATGTCGAATAAATGATGAAAGCGGAGAAGCCGAGAAAAACCACGAGCGGTTGCAGCCACCACACGTCAGGACGGGTCGTTTCGCCGAAGCCACGTTGCTTCGGCAGGGTATCAGCGTAAGCCATAAATTTAAACACACCTTAGCGAATTTGCGGCAACAGCGTCAACTCAATGAATTAAATATCCACCGTCGCTTGTGCAAGATTTCCGATTCATCCCGGCAATTTTTTGCCGCCGGACCATTCATTCAGCCCGCGCTCATTTTTGTCCGCCGTCAGGACGCCGAGCAGTTCCAGCGCTTCGCCAATCAAATAAAGCGAGCCGGTGATGACGACAAACTTCTCGTCCCCTGTTTTTTTCATCGCCTCCGCCAGCGAAGCTTCCGCAAAAACCTCCGCGCCCGGATTTTTCGCGCGGCAAACTTCCGCAAGTTCATTTGGACAAGCCGTTCGCTGGCTGGCCACCGGCACGAAGAAAATATTCTCGGCCAGCGGAGAAAGCGTTTCACAAATTTCAGGCCAATTTTTGTCCTGAAGAATTCCAAGAATCAACGTTCGTTTTTTTGCCGGAAAATTCTTCTCCAACGCCTTGTGCAACGCCTTTGCGCCGGCGACGTTGTGCGCGCCATCAAGCAAAAACTTTTGTCCGGCGGGGTTTTCAACCAATTGCAGTCGTCCCGGCCAGTTGATATTTTGCAAGCCGATTTTTATTTGTTTTTCCGTTACGGAAATTTCCTTCTGCAAAACCCGAACTGTCGCCGCCGCGAGGGCGGCGTTTATTTTTTGATGTTCGCCCAAAAGTGCTTCTGACTTCTGACTTCTGACTTCTGACTTCTTGATTTTTGTCAGCGGTGCATTTTTTTTGCGCGCAATCTTTTCGATTGCGGCCAGCGCCTCCGGGTTTTTGACTGAAGTCACAACCGGAATCCCAGGTTTTATGATGCCCGCCTTTTCAGCGGCGATTTTTTCCAGCGTGTCGCCGAGCCATTGTTCATGGTCAAAGGCGATGTTTGTGATGACGCTGGCGAGCGGCGTGACGATGTTCGTCGCATCCAGCCGTCCGCCAAGGCCGGTTTCCCAAATCACGAGGTCGCATTTCTGTTCCGCAAAAAATTTCAACGCAAGAAGCGTCACCACTTCAAAAAATGTTGGATGCGCGCCGGCAGGAAACGTTTTCAGCGACTCCTGGATTTCCGAAACGAGGCGCGCGACGTCGTTTTCCGAAATCAATTTGCGGTTGATTTGAATCCGTTCGCGGAACGAGACAAGATGCGGCGAGGTGAACAATCCGACGCGCAATCCCGCCGCGCGATAAATGCTTTCGAGCATCGCGCAGGTGGAGCCTTTGCCGTTGGTGCCGGCGACGTGTATGAAGCGGAGCCGGTTCTGCGGATCACCGGCGAGCGCGGCGAGTTTGCGGGGAGTTTCCAGTCCAAAAATCGCGCCGAAAATTTGGAGGCCGTAAAGAAATTGAATGGCTTCGGCGTAGGTCATTTGACGCCGCTCAGTTTACAGCGGCTTGCGGTGGATGTGCTGGTGCGCCGCCGCGATGAAGCCCTTGAACAGCGGATGCGGCTGGTGCGGCTTGCTCAAAAATTCCGGGTGGAACTGACTCGCGACGAAGAACGGATGATTCGGCAGTTCGATGATTTCGACGAGCTTGCCGTCCGGCGAAAGTCCACTGAACACGAAGCCGACCTTCTCGAATTTTTCGCGGTAGGCGTTGTTGAATTCATAGCGGTGGCGGTGGCGTTCGTGGATGACAAACGAACCATAAAGGTCGCCGGCCTTGGACTTGACGAGCAACTGGCACGGCTGCGCGCCGAGCCGCATCGTGCCGCCCTTCTTGGTAATTTTGCGCTGCTCGTCCAACATGGCGATGACCGGATGTGGCGTGTTCAAGTCAAATTCCGTCGAGTGCGCCTTCGCGAGTTTCAAAACATTCCGCGCAAATTCAATTGTGGCAATCTGCATGCCCAGACAAAGGCCGAGATACGGAATGCCTTTTTCGCGGGCGTATTGCGCGGCCAGAATTTTTCCTTCCACGCCGCGTTCACCGAAGCCGCCGGGAACCAAAATGCCGCCGAGGCCGCGCAGGGTTTTTTCCACGCCGTTCTTCTCGATGTCCTCCGAGTCCACCTGCACGATTTCCACGCCGCAATCGTTCGCCACGCCGCCATGGATGATCGCCTCATAGACCGATTTGTAGGCGTCCTGCAACTCGATGTATTTGCCGACGACGCCGATGCGGACACGGTGCTGCGGCGCGATGAGCTTGCGGATGATCTCCTGCCAGTGCGTCATGTTCGGCGCGGGCGTGGTGAGATGCAACAGGCGGCAAACCAAGTCGTCCATGCGCTCGCGCTGGAGCATCAGCGGCACTTCGTAAATGGAATGGTCCACATCCTTTTCCTCGATGACAGCTTCGAGCGGGACGTTGCAAAACATGGATATTTTCTGGCGCAGTTCCTTGTCGAGCGGACGTTCGCAGCGGCAGACCAGCACGTGCGGCATGATGCCGATTTCGCGCAGCTTGGCGACCGACTGCTGCGTGGGCTTGGTTTTCAATTCGCCCGCCGCCTTGATGTAAGGCACATAGGTGACGTGCATGAAAATGGCGTTGTTGTAGCCCACTTCCAGCGCGAACTCGCGGATGGCTTCGAGAAACGGCAGCCCTTCGATGTCGCCGGTGGTGCCGCCGATTTCGGTGATGATGACGTCGGCCTTGGATTTTTCGGCGAGGACGTGGATGCGGTTCTTGATCTCGTCGGTGACGTGCGGAATCACCTGCACCGTCTTGCCGAGATATTTTCCCTCGC
>CAYPTV010000353.1:0-3807 GCA_964413505.1 uncultured Bifidobacteriaceae bacterium
GAGCCGAGCATGATTTCGGCATCCACGAGATTTTTCGCGCAGCCGAGCGAGATCAAGCCGACGCGCAGCGGTCGTTCAATGGAATTTTTCTTCGTCACAGACGGCGGAGGTTAGCAGAGATTCATGGTGAAGCAATCTTGCGAATCGGGCCGCGCCGCAACGAAACGCATCAATTGTTGGTCGAAGCCGGGGCGTTCGTGCCGGGCAAAACCGCAGGAGCGGGCTGGTTTGTCGAAATTGCCGGAACAGTTGGCGCGCTGGTTTCCGGCGGCATTCGCAGTTGGGTGCGGATGGCGGCGCGCGCGAGATAAGGAATCACCGGCTTTTGCGTGTCGAGCAGGTCGTTCAAGACGGTGCGGTTGAGAATGTCAAACGGCGGGAGCGCGGCGCGCGGCTGGCTGTTGCCCATCTTCGTCTGATAATGGTTGTAAACCAATTTGGCTTTCAAAGTGTATCCGGCGGAGAGGTCGTCCTGCCCGATGGCCATTTCATAATATGACCGTGCAATCAGTCCTTCGACCACGCCGGTGGTGCGCTCCTGCGACGTATCGCCAACCTCCTCCTGCACGCGGTTGAAGACATATTCTTCGAGCGTCAAATTTTTGGGAAATGAATCCGGCTTTTTGTCCAAAATCGTTTTGTCGGGATATTTGTCGCCGAGCAATTTATACCATCTGGCGGCCTCGGCCACGCGGTTGTTCTCGTAAAGAAAATAAACCGCGCTGCTCAAAAAATTGCGTTCCGCCTTTTGGATGCCTTCCTTCTGGCCGGCATTTGCCTCCTCGGCATATTCTTGCTCGTAGGCGTCATATGCCTTGGAAGACAAATCAAGATTCGGGGCAAGAGCGTAAGTTTTGCTGAAGGGATCGGTGATGATGCGGCCATGAAAAAACGCCTGCTGCATGGATTGATAAATGCCGCGGCGCAACTGCATCAAATCGTCCTGCTTCACCTTGTCGGGATTTTCCTTCGCCTTTTCCAGGCCCATGGCATACCAGTAAATCGCGTGCGCCTCGGGCAGTCGCCAGTCGAGCGGCCCCCATTGCGCGTCCGTTTTTTGCGCGAACACGGGATCAATCTTGTATTTTTCGCGGAGAACCAGCGCGTTCGTTTTTTCTTCCGGCGTCTGCGGAGAAATCAAATTTTCAAAATTCGTCCCGTTCACGCCGAAGAACGGCGTCATTTCCTTTGCCCATTCTGTTTTGTAATAAATGTTCGCATCGTCGAGGTTTGCGCCCATTTTGTGCTGGAAGAACCACGCGAGTTCGCGGTAGATCAAAATCTCGTTCGGATTGTAGCGCAGGCCGCTGTCGCGCAGCAGTTCGATGCCGCGCTCGACCCAGCGCCAGCGGTCGGGAAAATCCTTGAACTTCACGGATATGTTGTAGGCCATGTTCCATCCCTGATAAACCCAGACCTGCGCGAAGTGCGGCTCCAGGTCCGTGATCCAGTCCGCAAGCTGCGACGCCTCGAAATACTTGTCGTCCAGTTGCAGATCGTTGGAACGGATCCAGAGAAAATTCGAGATCAGCCCGCGAAATCCCCCGAGCGCCACCGTCGTGAACGCCAGCAGCGGCGGCGCGTTTTGCAGCGGCTCGGAAATGGTCAGCCCCAGCTTCGCGCGGTCGCGGTTCAACGACTTTTGCAACTGGCCGGAACCGGACAGCATCGCGGCGGCGAGCAGCAATAAAATCAATTTTTTTAGGCGGCTGTTCATTCCACTATTTTAGGCTTTGGACTTCATTGCGTTCCTTGCGCCGTCGCCAGCTCGCGCCGGTTGAACAATATAATTCCGCAGACGGCGAAAAATCCTCCGAGCAATAAAACGATTTGAGCGAACGCCGTTGCGAGCACAGTCCACGAAATCACCCGGCCCGTGCTTAACAAGTCAATCGGCGAAACGCTTTTCGTGAAGCCGACGACCGCTAAAATTCCCTTGAACATCGGAATCAAAACCACATCCGCCACCGAATGCCCCGCGATCCCCTTTTCACTGTTGCCAACGCCGACGCTCCCGTTTTCCACCGTCTCGGCAAGCGTTCCGCTCGACAAAACCACCGTGAGCATCGCCAGCGAAAAAAAAGTCGCGACGGGAAACGACAGGAAACTCGCCGACGCCAGCCCGAGCGCCGCCAGAAGCGCCATCCAGCAGAAAATGATTCCCAGCCCGCGCGCAAAATTCATCGCGAAGCCGCCTTCGGGATACAAAACCTCCATGCCGTCCTCGAGCGGAAACAGCAGCGCCGTGCTGTTCGCATTCGCAAAGACAATCGTCAGCACGCCCTTGTCGTCAAAAAGATTTGCGGGAATCGGAAATTCATGGAATGTGTCCGGCGCGAGGCTCATCGGCGGAAGTTGGACAAAATGGGTCGAATTGGGATCGCCGATCTGCCACAACGCGACAAACGTGCCGGAAGAACTTTTGTTCGCCGCGTTGAATTTCACGCGCAATTGCAGCGGCTTGTCGCGCAGAAAATTTTTCGCAAAGCCCAGGTCAATCTGCCATCCGTGCGGCTCGCCCGGCGCCACCAGTTGAAAATCCGCCTTCACCTGCTCGCGGATTTGTTTGCGCACCTCCGGCAAATCCGCCACCGTGACCGGACTGCTTTTCAAGCGCTCCTGCAAAATCTTTTCCGCCGCCGCGTCAATGTCTGCGTCGTAGCTCTGCTCCTTCGCCGAGCCGCGCGCCACGAGAATTTCATTGCGCAAAACTTTTTGCTCGTCCGCCGACAACTTCGTTGCGCGCCATTGCAGAAGGCCATAAACGCACGCGCCGGAAATCGCCAGCAACGCGGCGTTCAGCGTCACGATGCCCAGCCATTTGCCCAGCCAGATTTGCCAGCGCGCGATCGGCTTGGTCGCGACGACCTGGATCTGGCATTCCTCGATGTCCCGCGCCAGCGTGCCGCACGAAAGCCAGAGCGTCGAAAGTCCCAACAGCGCCGTGATCGCGCTCAACGTGTAGGTCAGAATGATCTGCGTGAAGCCTTGCGCCGTGCCGTCGTCCTTGATGACCAGCGGCAATCCGACGACCGCCAGAACCAGCAGCGCCGCGATGACGAGGAACAGCTTGAACCTCAGCGCGGCCTTCCACGTCAACCAGCAAATGGCGAAAATTCTTTGCATTTCAAATTAAATCAACCACGGATGGACACGGATTCACACGGATAAAACTGTCGCAGCAAATTTCTTCCCAATCCGTGTTTATCGGTGTCCATCCGTGGTTAAAATCATTTTTTGTTTCCAAGCAACGACGACAGTTTTTCATCCGCCTTCGACAAATCCACCGGCTTTGCTTCCGGTGCTGGCTTAGCTTCGGGCATTTTTGTTTCCGTCGGCTGCGTCAACGCTTCCAGTTTTTTGCCGTCCAATTTCTTTTCGGCAGCCGGCGCGGAAATTTTCGCTTCGGAAATTATTTGCGCCGCCTGCGGCAATGACAGTTTTTCGAGAACTATTTCCGATTCCGGCTTGGCCGCCACGCCGCCGCGCAAATACTCCGCCACGCGCGCGCCGGACTGCGCGCCGCTGGTTTCGTTCGCCGCGCGCGCCTTGGCCACCACGTCCAGAAAATAGCTTTCGAGATTCTGCGTCGGATTGTCCACGCGCACCTCGCCGGTGGAGACATCTCTGCGGATGATTTCCAAAACCTTTTCCAAAGTCTCGCGCGGCAGCACCGGCGTCGTGATTTGCAGCGTGTCCGGCGTCGCCAGCAAATCCTTGAGCGTGCCGGCGGCCTGGATTTTTCCGCCGTAATAAATCACCACGCGGTCGCAGACGTCCTCAACGTCGGAAAGCAGATGGCTGCTC
>CAYPTV010000354.1:0-3802 GCA_964413505.1 uncultured Bifidobacteriaceae bacterium
CTTTTAAGGCATTGGTCCAGGGTTCGAGTCCCTGCCAACCCACCACTCCACCAGTTTTGGTGGATTCGACGAGTAGTGACCACGGTTTGACGCAAGAACCACGGGCTTTTTTGCAGTCGAGGACAAGGTTCGAGCGCAGGTGGGCGAGAACGCACTAACCCAATGCGCTCCAAGCCGCGACCCGTCAGGCCGGCTTCAGCAAACCATGCGCAATTTTCCGCGCTCGATGAAAAATGTCGCCGGCAGATTCCCCGCCCATTCGCCGTCCAGTTGAAACGCCGCTGCGGAGTCGCAAACCAGTTCGAATTTTTCCGCGCCAAAACGCCGGACAACTGTCTCTGGCAGCTTCCGCCGCGCGAGGAAATTTGGAACGCAGCGAAACAGCGTCGGGAAATCCACACGCGGAAAAATGCAAACCTCCAAAACCCCGTCGCGCAAATCCGCCGACGGAAAGATACCGAACGGGCCGCCGTAAAATTTCCCGTTGCCGACCAAGATCAATTCTCCGGAAAAACTTCTGCCGTCCGCCGAAACTTTGATTTGCGCCTTTTTCTCCCGCAACGCCTTCAATCCAGCAATGACATAGGCCAGCGGCCCGATTTTCTTCTTCACGGAAAAATCCACCAGTTCAATCGCCCGCGCATCCAGCCCCGCGCCCGCCAGTTGCGCGAAATAGTTTTTTTTGCGGACGCCATCCGCGAAAAATTCCACGCACGGCAGGTCAATTTTAATTTCCCGCCCGCGCCGCAAAATTTCCCACGCCCGCTCCAGCCGCAGCGGAATTTTCAGTTCGCGCGCAAAAACATTCACCGTGCCCAGCGGCAAAACTCCGAGCCGCACGCTTTCAAAACCATCCGGCGCGTCGCCGATTCCGTTGAGCACCTCGTTCACCGTGCCATCGCCGCCAGCCGCTACAATCAAATCAAACCCGTCGGCGATTGCATTTGCCGCAAGCCGCCGTGCGTCGCCCGGCGCGGCCGTCGCCTTCAGCGCCGATTGCCCGCCAATCTCGTCGAGATGTCGCCGAAAATGCCGCGCCTTGTTGCCGCGGGCCGCCGGATTGAAAATAACGCAAATGCGCACACGCGGATGATTTTGGCGAGTGCGCATTTAGTCGAGGAGAAACCGAATTGCCTTTGCCGCGATTTTTGCCGAGACTGCCATGATGACCGACACGACAAACTGGAAAATCGCAAAATGGCCATTCCTGCTTGGCGATGCGCTGCTGCTTGCCGCCGCATATTATTTTATTTTGCACGCCCCCAAACCGTCCGCGCAATGGGAGATTCCCGCCGCCTGCGTCGCGCTCGGCGCGATTCTTGGCTGCCTGCCGTTCATTCTGGATTACCGCGCCATCGTTAAGTCCATCGAGGCTAGCGCGCTCGGAAACATCGCCGAAAAAATCCAGAACCTCGAAAAGCTCGCCGCGCAAATCTCCGCCGCCACGAACGAGTGGGCGAACGCTCAGTTGCAGGCCGAAAAAACTTCCGCCGGCGCAAAGGAAATTTCCGACAAAATGGCGGTCGAAGTCTGCGAATTCACCGAATTCATGAAAAAAATGAACGACAGCGAAAAATCCGCGCTGCGCCTCGAAGTCGAAAAATCCCGACGCGGCGAGGCCGAATGGCTGCAGGTTGTCGTGCGGATTTTGGACCATGTTTTTCTTTTGCACGCCGCCGCCGCGCGCTCCGGCCAGCCGAAAGTCGCCGATCAAATCGCGAATTTTCAAAACGCCTGCCGCGATGCCGCGCGGCGCATCGGCCTCACGCCCTTCGCGCCCGCGCCCGGCGAGAAATTCAATGCCGAGCGCCATCAGCTTCTCGACGGTGAACCAAAACCGGACGACGACGCGCTCATCGCCGAAACCATCGGTGCCGGCTACACGTTTCAGGGAAAGCTTTTGCGCCCTGCGCTCGTGAAGTTGAACGGAAAAAATTCCGTCGCCGAAATTGAAGAACCCGCCGGAGAAAAATCCGCCGGAGAACTTTCCCTGCAGTCGCCGGACTAAATTTTTACGTCTTCCGTTTTCCGCGCCGCCAAAAAATGCAGCGTGCATTTTGTGACCGGGCGCAGATAAATTTTTGCCAGCGCGCTCGCATAAAGTTCCAGTTGCGGCGAATACATTTTTATTTTCCCGGCCAATTCATCCGCGCGCACCGCGCCGGTCTTGAAATCCACCAGCCAGATTTCATTTGGCAGCAGCACAACCAAATCGGCGACGCCTTGAACGACCACAAATTCAATTTCAAGATTCGAGCCGGATTTTGTGCCCAGAATCTCGTCCAGCTCCGCCGGGCTAAATTTTGCGGTGAACGGCAGTTCACGCTTCACATTCGCGGCGTTCGCCAGGATTTTCTTTCCAAGGCCTGAATTCCAAAACGCCGCGACCCCTTTCAAATCCAAAACGTCGCGCTCCTCAGCCGACAAAAAACTTTCCGCTTCCAGCCGCACGGCCTCGGTTTCAAGCGATTTCAAATCCACCGCCGTTTCAAAATTGAAGTGCTGGAGAAACTTATGTGCCGCCGTGCCCAAATCCGCCGCCGATAATTTTTGATTGCCGATTTTCGATTTGCCACTTTGATCCTGTGGGGCGGGCGTCCTCGCGAGCCGCTTCGAAAACCGGAAGTCGAAAACCTGCTCCGCCTCGTCTTCCAGTTCGTCCGCCGCATGCCGCCGCAACGCCGTGACCGACGATTTCGCCGCCCGCTTCGTGGCGTCCTGAAATTCGTAATTCCAGTTCAAAACATCGCTCAATTTTTCCTTCGCCATATCGTCGAGCGGCGGCGATTCAATTTCTGGATTTGGTTTTTCACCTTCAGTTTTTTTAAGCAGTTCCTCGTCCCCAAAAATCCGCCAGCGCAAGTGCTGCAATTCGCCTTCCGTTTCGCTGTGGACTTTGTGCTTTGGAGTTTGGACTTGATTCACAAACCAAAGCCCAAGCCAGTCCGCGTGACTTTTGGCCGCCAGAATTTTTTGCGGCGTGATTTCTTCCGGCATTTGCCACGCCTTCCATTTCCTTTCAGATATGCAGCCAGCCAGGATCAAATTGTCGCGCGCACGGGTCATGGCAACATAAAGCAGCCGCAATTCCTCGCCGCGCAATTCGCGCCGCTGGTTTTTTTGCGCGAGCCAGTAAGACAAGCCCGGATAACGCCCGCCGGTTTTTGGCGGCTGAACACGTGGGCACAGGCCAAATTCCTCGTCAAAAATAATTTCGCCGCGTAAATCCTGTTCGTTGAAACCTTTCCCCAAATCCGCGAGCGCGACGATTGGAAATTCCAGGCCCTTGCTCTGGTGAATGCTCATCAGCCGCACGGCGTTTTCTTCCGCGACCGGCGCGACCTCCGGCTCGGCCTCGATTTTGCGCTGCGTCTTGATGAATTTCAAAAAGCGAAAAAGCCCCTGCCGCTGAAATTCATCGAATTTTTCTGCGAGGTTCAAAAAACGCCGGACATTCGCGTGCCGCTGCAATCCGCGCGGACGCGATTTAAGCCAGTCGTCAAAATGCGTTCCGGCCAGAATTTCCTCCAGGCATTGCGAAAGCGAGGATTGCTGCGCGAGTTTCCGCCAGCGTTGAAACCGATCAAGAAATTTTTCAATCTTCGCGCGCGTTTCGCCCTGGACTTTGGACTTTGAACTTCGGGCCTGGTTCAACGCAAACCAAAAATGCCCGCTTCCGGCCAGCCGGATTTCCGCCAGTTCATCGAGCGACAAGCCGACGAGCGGCGAGCGCAAAACCGCGATGAGCGGAACGTCCTGAAGCGGATTGTCGAGCAGCTCCAGCACGCCCAGCAAATCCAGA
>CAYPTV010000355.1:0-3799 GCA_964413505.1 uncultured Bifidobacteriaceae bacterium
AGCAGGCGACTCATAATCGCTTGGTCCTCGGTTCAAATCCGAGCGGGCCCACCATTCCACCTGTTCAATTTGATTGCGGATTCGCGGCACCGCGTTGCTGCAACTGCCTTTCGAGATAAGTGTCCTCCGGCGCCTCCTGCCAGGCGGTCAGCCAGAGGTTGCCGAGCATCTGCCCGGCCTTCACAAGCTGCCCGTCGAGAAACGACCGCGCCTGCAATCCTTTTTCACCTTCGCCGGAAAGCTGGCCGTCCTTTTCCATCTGGTAAAGCGGCTCGACCATTTTGTTCTGCGCGACCAGATAGGCGACGATGTTTCGGAAAAAAGCCTCCGGATCAGAAGCATCTGGGATGGGCGTGGCCGGGTGGATTTTTCCGACGAGCGCCTCGACCTTTATTCCGCCGGTCATTTTGAAATAGCCGCCGTCAATCCACGCGTGAAAAGTCTGCTTCGTGGTGTAGCCCTTCGGATTGTGTTTTGGATCCCAGCCGTTGAAATTCGCCGACGTGTGCAGCGGCTGCGAACCGTCGCCGACGAAATGCCCCATCACACCCATCACATAAACGATGTCCGCCTGCGCGTTGGCGATTTCCTCCGGCGTGCCACCGTATTGCCTGAGCGACTTCAAGGTGCCGAAATCCGATTTTAATTTTTCGTAATACTCCGTGATGGCCCACGGTAAAAAACCGTCCAGTTCACGCGTGTGGTCGGCGTCCTTCGCCGGGTCAATCGCCGGAAACCTTTCCGGATGCGCCGCGCGCGCCTTGACGATGTCCGCCACAAAATCGTAGCGCATGACCGGCACTGTTTCCGGCGTCAGGTCGTAAAGCTTCAAATCTTCCAGGTCAATGTAATGATCCGGCCCGTTGAAATGTTTCAGCGGCAAATCGGAAACATTGCGCCAGCGGTCCGGCTCGCCCGCGAGAAACTCGATGCGATTTTTGATGACGGGCGTCAGTTCGATGCCGAAATCCTTTGGCAGCGATGCCAGCGCGAGTTCGTTGACCGCGTGATGGCCTTCGTAGTCCCAGGCGCCGACGTGAAAAGCGGAAATGCCGAGGACAACAGCAAGTGCAAGCGATGTTTTTTTCATGGTTCAAATTCCTTTGTTGCCGACAACTCTAGCTGAACTGTTCAATTTGCCAAAAACGAATTTACCCCTGGAACTTGGCCAATCACCCCATTAACGATCATCAAAAAACAAAATTTAACATTTCCGGCAGACGCGCGGCGCAAAGAGCCGCGCCGATTATTTACGTTATGGCCACCTGAATGACCGACAACCCACCGGCTCTGTCGAACGACTGAAATGTCTCTTGAAGATTGTTCGTTTGTTTCTGCTTTCTATTTTGCGGCGTTCTCCAGTATGGGCAGAAAATAAGTGTTCAAATCTTGAATGTCAGTCGGACGTCCGCCATAAATCAGTGCGTAGGTTCCAACATCAGGCTTGCTGAAAGCCACCGAGCCATCTGTAAAAGCCATTTCCCAACCCTTGGACTTGTAATGAGCAAAGTAACTCGGGTTTGTCATCTGGCTGTCAATGTAGTCCATGATGAAAGTGCGACGGCCTTTGATATTGCCGGTCTTCTGAAAAATTCGAAGGCCGTTTGCATCTACTATGGGATTAAAAGTGTAGCTGCACCGGATTCCGAGGCTGCCATTGATTGCGGGGCTGGCGTAACTTAATGTTCCATTTGCAGAGTAATTGTCTGCCGACAATGCAGACCCTTGAGGGTAGCTTGGGTCAAAGAAAAGGCGACCGTCACCCACCAGTTTTGCAGGATACAAATAGCCCAAATTATCAAAATTTGCCTTTTGAGCATTTACCACCGCTGAATCCTCCGCGATGTGTGCTCCAGACGTTCCGGTAAAACCGCCGTCAGTAAAAACAATCCAACGGATATAGTTGCCCAAGTCGATTACATTTTTGGTGCGTGTGTTAAGCCCGGAAGCGGCAGAATATCCGCCCCAAGTTGGAAACCAATCGTCACTGTCCCCGGCATAAATATTGCAACCAAGGGCCATCTGCTTAAGACCATTGACACATTGCGTGCGTTTGGCCTTTTCCTTGGCCGCAGCCAACGCCGGCAATAACATCGCCGCCAGAATGGCAATGATCGCAATGACCACAAGCAGCTCAATCAAGGTGAAGCCGCCGCCTGAGCCGGATTTTCCATTTCTAAAATTTCGATTTTTCATGTTTTACAACTTGTCACTTGTTTTCAATTTTTTCAAACTGCACTCAAGGATGATTTAAAAAAGCGGGGATGTCCTATTGGACATCCCCGCGTGATCGACCTAAAGGCGGCCTGGCCTGTAAATTCCCGATTATTGGTTGTTCGTCGTGCTCAGGATGTAGAAGTTATGGTTCTGCGCCGGGTTGACGGCGTTGGACAGGTTGGTGGTGAAGCTGCTGCTGCCTCCCACCGTGTTCGTCCATAGCGGCGTCCATGTGTTGAGATGCGCCGCCACGTTCGTGCTGTCCAACAGATAGAACGTCCCGGCTCCCGTGTTCGTCCCCGAGATCGTCAGGCTCGTCCCCGACACCACCGGTTTGGCCGTGAACATCAACCCGGTCACCGACTGCTGCGCCACCACCGTCACGCTCACATTCAACGTGATCGGCGTGTAGTCAACGCTGTCAGCCGGCGTGAACGTCACCGACTGGTTCGCCGTCCCAACCCCGGGCGTGGCCGATGGCGTCGTGAAGGCGAAGCCGTTGACGCCGCCGCTGCCTGTCACGATTGCGCCGGCCGCGTTGGTGACTGATCCACCGCTCAGGATTGATGCGCTCAAGGGCTGGCCGTTGGTGATCGTCGTGGCCGCCGGGGGCGCCTGCAACACCGGCACCTGCGGATTGACCGTCACATTGACATTCAACGTGATCGAATTGTAGTCGGCTGCATCCGCCGGGGTAAATGTCACCGGCTGGGCCGCCGTGCCTGCATTGGGCGCAGTCGAGGGGGTTGTGAAGGCAAAGCCGTTGACGCCGCCGCTGCCGGCCACGCTCCCGCCCGTCGCGTTGGTGACCGCCCCGCCGCTCAACGTCGAGGCGCTCAACGTCTGGCCGTAGGTGATCGCCGTGGCCGTCGGCGCCGCCTGCAACACCGGCGTCGCCTTGGCGACCGTCACATTCACATTGAAGGTCAACGGATTGTAATGAGTCGTGTCGGCCGGGGTGAACGTCACCGGCTGGCTCGATGTTCCAGCACCCGGTGCCGTCGAGGGCGAGGTGAAGGCAAAGCTGCCGCTAACGGTTGCACCCGCTGCATTGGTCACCAATCCACCGCTCAAGGTTGAAGATGCCAGCGTCTGGCCAAAGACTATCGCCGAGGCCGTTGGAGCCGTCTGCAATACCGGCGTCTGCGGAGGCACCGGCACCACCTTCAAATTACCCGTTGAAGAAGATGTGAAATAAGCCGGGGTCGTGGAGTAATTGTAAACTCCCGCCGGCTGGCTGACGCCGTTCAAGATGAGGGCGTTCACATTGTTGGTCACCGTGGACGCAAAATCCAGCTGAAGCAGGGCTCCATTGGTGATCGTGACATTCGAGTTCGTGGAGAAGTTGGCGTTGGCCACCTCCAGCGTCCCGCCGTTGATTGTCGTGTTGCCACCATAGGTGTTGACACCGGTGAACTTGACGAGGCCGGCATGAGTCGCGTCGTTCACCGTCACACCTGCCGTCTGGTCCGTGCCGTTGGCAAGGATGTTTGCGAAATCCACCTCGCCGCCGGTGGCCGCCACCAGCGTCACGCTCTTGCCGCGGTTGGGCGTCCAGCCCAGGATGATCGGATTGGCATAG
>CAYPTV010000356.1:0-3798 GCA_964413505.1 uncultured Bifidobacteriaceae bacterium
AAATGTCGCCGACATCAAAACAAACAACTCAAACAGCCTTTTTCAGAGGTCTCAGTATCATTATTTACTTCCTTTTGTTCGGGGTTTCAGATCGCGAATCCAAATGTTCCGAAAACGCACCGGGTTGCTGTGATGGTTTTGCAACTGGATGAAAACCGCCGGGTCATGCTGCTGGTAAAACGGCTTCGCCTTGTAAGCAACGCCGTCTCCAATGCCTTCCGTGCGACCAATGAACTCCGTCCGATGCTGCACCACCACGCCGTTGTAAATCACCGTCACGCAGGCTTTCTGGATTAATTCGCCCTTGTCGTTCCAGCGCGGAGATTCCCAGATGATGTCGTAAGTCTGCCATTCGCCCGGCGGCTTGCTGGGATTGACGAACGGCGGCATCTGTCCATAAAGCGCGCCGGCCTGTCCGTCGGGATAAGTCTTGTCATTGAAAGAATCCAGCACTTGAATCTCATACATGCCGTTGATTTCAATCCCGCTGTTGCCGCGCGTCTGTCCGTGGCCCGTGGGCGGATCGGGCGTGGCCCATTCGATGTGCAATTGGAAATCAGTCCATTTCCCGCGTGTGCGGATGTCGGTGCCGTCCGGTGGACTTACTTCCACATAACCATCCCGAACTTTCCAAGTCGCGGGCTGGTCTTTCCAAAACGGATTTTTTTCCAGGCCGCCCTGCCATTTGGAAAGGTCTTTGCCGTCAAATAGAATTTCCGCATCCGACGGCGGCGGAGCGCCCTGGCTGAAATTTGTCCCCGGCCTGACAACCGGCGGCTGGGGACGATTCGGATCGTGCTGGTGCCATTTGCCACCGGGAAGCATCGGGGTGTCCGTGAAACCTTCGATGCGGCCGTCAGGGATGGCGGCGGGAGGAGGCGAGTTTTGAGGTGGAGAAGAACAGGCGGTCATGACCAAGACGGCCAAGCACGCGGAAAGACAAGCTTGAAATATCCTGCTATTTTGAAGAAATAATTTGGGTCTCATTTGTAGGTAGCTTATGAGTCGCGTGACAGACTGACAGAAAAATATCTGCAAGAAACCATTTCCAATCGGCTTTGCTGCAAGCCGATTACTGTTGAACTGGCGCTCCGGTTTACATTGCTCATGGAGATCATACGAATTGCCCGTCACATTTTCTTTTCGGCAAATTCCGCCGGGATTTGCGTGATGAGTTGGACTTCCACATTGCGGAAAAAGCATTCGCCGCCTTCCGTCTGCAGGCAGATTTTCCCGGACGTGATCGGCGCGGGCGTGCCGCCGTCGAGCCGCTGCGCGTTGTGCAGGCGCATGACAACCTGACCGTTGACGACGTGGACGCTGTCGCCGTTGAAAGTGATCAGGTCGAGCGTGTTCCATTCGCCCTTGGGTTTCTCGGCGTCCACAAGATGCACGCAATGATTGCTAATCGGCGCTTTCTGGACAAAAACCGTATTCGTGCCGGCGGGATCGTAGCGCCATAAATTCTTCTCCACAAATTGCGAACCGCTGAATGTCCTGCACAAGGCCTGGCTCGCTGGCACGGTGATTTGCGCGCCGAGCGCGTAGAGGTCGCCGAATTCGTTCTCACAGATTTGAAATTCAAACGAGCGCGGCCATGTTTTATGGCTGTCCGTTGGCGCGACTCCGGCGTCGCTGTGGCAGAAATAAAGCAGCCCGGTGTCAAACGGCTGGCCGATTTTTTTGCTCCATTTCTTGTCGCCCCATCTGATTTGCAGCCGGATGTGGACATTCGTGAACGTCGCGGTGGTCATCATCACGCCGAAGCCCTGCCCGGAAACGTGGATGACCGGGCCGCCGTCCAGGTTGGTCACGGTGAATACATGGAGCGGGTCGTTGTTTTTGCCGACGGGCGCGGTGTAGTTGCCGTCCGCGTCGCGAGCGAGGCCGGGCACATCCCATTTTGGATCGGGCAGGATCATCATCTCGGTGTCCCAGCCAGCGAGGTCTTTGCCGTTGAACAGCGGCTGCCACGAGTCGTCTTCGGCGAGCGCGACATTGGCCAGAAACAATAATCCCGAGATCATAGGAATTTGGAAACGCATGGTAGAGAATTAATAAATCACAGATTTAGGTTGCCGATTTTATCTTGGTTGTCGCTACAGACGCCACACCCAGTTGCACCGGTTCGTAGCCGCCTTTGGATTTGAAATGCAACATCAGCGCAAGGTAACAAACCAGTCCGAAAATCGGAAACAAAACCATTTTCCCCAGCGCACTGAATTGCCCCGTGGTCGTTGCGGTGGCGATTGCGGCTGTCGAGGCCGCGTCGGTCACCGCCGCGCTTTTCACCGGGTCAATCGCTTGATACTTGCCGAGCAGATAATTTTTCTCGATGGTCACGGTTTGATAGAGGGCGGGATTGGCCGCAGCCAATTGTTTCGTCGCGGAAGATTCCTGCAAATAGCCGATAAACGGCGCGCCGAGAATCCCGACGGCGAGCATCCCGATGCCGCCCATCGCGTTCAACGTGAGCGCGCCGCCGCGCGGACATTGTTCCGAAGTCAGGCCGAGAATCGTCGGCCAGAAAAAAGTGATGCCGACGCCGAAAAGCGTTGCGGCGGAAAATATGGGGAACATTCCGGCGCCAGCCGTTTTGGAAAGCGCAAAAAGTCCAAACGCGGTCAGCGCGGAACAAGCCGCGAGCAGACCAATCGGCGAAAATTTATGGACGAGCGGGCCGGCCCAGAAACGCAAAATCACCATGATTGCAGAAGTATAGACGAGAACCCACGCTGGATTATGTCCGGCGGCCTGCATCGGGCTGGACATCAGCGAAGTGATCCAGCCGTTCGTGCCGAGTTCGGTCGTCGCCTGCGGCATCATGATGATGATGAGAAACGCGAGGAGGAGACGGCCAAAAGATTTTGTTACGACGGCGAAAATGAGAACGACCGCGCCGATGAATCCCCAAATCAAACCGTTGCTCCAGCCGAAAACCTGCCCGATCTGCGCGAACACCAGCCCGAAGCCGACCAGCGCGCCAAACGCACCGAATTCCTTGAGCATGGCGAGATAGCTAACGCCAAACTGTTCGCGTTCGCTCTTCGGAAATTTTTCCCCGATCAAAATCAAAAAGAAGGTGAACGCCGGAATCAAAATCAGACCGAGCGAGATTCGCCAGTCGTTGTTGCCGGCAAGCGCGATGGCGCAAAGTCCGCCGAGCACGAGTCCGCCCGGCCAGCCTGCGTGCAGCCGGTTGAGCCATTTCGTTTTATCGGTATTGAACATCGTGGTGACGATGGGATTGACGTAAGCTTCAACACTGCCGTTGCCGAGGCCGAGGATGATGCTGCCCCAGTAAAGCAGTTGACAACCGTGTTTTTGAACCGCGACGAGCGCATCGCCGGTGACGCCGTGAATGGAATTGTAAGCCGCAAACGCGAGCGCGGTGTAAATCAGATAACTGGCGAAGGAAAAAATCATCGCGACCTTGTAGCCGATGCGGTCAATGAAGAGACTGAACAGAATGATGCTCACTCCGAACGGCCAGATACCCGCGCCGACCAGTTCGCCGACGGAAACTTTGTCGAGGCCAAAGTCCGTGGAAAATTGTGTTCCAGTGCATAAAATTATGCGGCTGATGAAAGCGTAGCTGGTGGTGATGAGGGCAATGAAGCAGCCCCAGAACAGGATGTTGTCGTGACGGCTGTTCATGGGTGGCCAGAATTAAAAAACTGCGACATTATGATTCGATTCGTCACTGACAATTTTCACAATAGAAGATTATTCCCGGTCAAAAGATTTCATGGATAAGGATAAATCGTCTGATAAAAGTTAATCCAGTCGGGCTTCTGC
>CAYPTV010000357.1:0-3798 GCA_964413505.1 uncultured Bifidobacteriaceae bacterium
CGGACTCGACGCAAAAAGTTCCGCCAACCATCTCGACGCGCTCCCTCATGCCGAGCAATCCGAGGCGTTTTCTGCCCTTGGCTTTCGATACGCGTTCCATGTCAAAGGATTTGCCGTCGTCTTTTATTTTCATGCAAACGCATTTCGCCAGTTTCAGGATGCTCAAGTCCACGCGGCTGGCCTCGGCATGGCTGGACACGTTGTTGAGGGCCTCCTGCGCGACGCGGTATAAAATCGTGCGCTGGTCGTTGCTCAATTGTTCGACATCCGCAAAGGCTTTCAAGTGAACGTGGATTTGCGTGCGTTTGGAAAAAAGTTTCACGAATGAGTGCAGCGCGGGAATCAATCCAAGATCATCCAGCACCGCCGGACGCAGTTCGCGCGCGAACTGGTGCACGATGTTGACGGATTTTTCCACGAGCCGCTGCGTGCGCGCGATGTTGCGGTCGAGCCCCTTGGTGTTGATCGACGCCTCTTTTTTCAAGGTCGCCAGCCGGATGTTGATGCCCGTCAAAGTCTGCGCGATGACGTCGTGCAGTTCGCGGCTGATGCGCTTGCGCTCGTCTTCCTGCGCCGAGAGAATCTGGCGTGACAGCCGCCGCAACTGCTCCTGCAAATGTTCCGACTGTTTCAACAGCTCCGAATAATGGCGCTCGCTTTTTTGGAGCGCCGCCTCCGCGACTTTGCGCTGGCCGATCTCCAAACTTAATTCCAGGTTCGCGGCGGCCAGTTCCACCGTGCGCTGGCTCAACGTCTCGATGAATTTTTTGAGCTGGGCGGTGGCGTCCCGCGCGCTGCGATGCGTCTTCTCAATCGGCGTGATCGCCACGGCAAAGAAAATTCCCGCCTGTTTGATGAGCGCGGAACGTTTGGCGGCGCGGCAGCCCGGCAGGATTTCCGCGATCAAAATCTGCTCGTGAAATTTGGCGAGGTCGAGTGTTTCAAATCCTGCGTCCAGCGCCTCGCTGCCAAGCCCGCGCGCGGAATCGAGGCTTGCATGACGGCCCTGTTTCAGGTGCGCCTTCAACGCCGCCCGATAGAGCCGAGACAATTTGAGAAACTTGCGTTTCATAAATTACCGATCTTGCGGCCGACCTGCCGCACCGACTTGGCCGAGTTTGCCACCAGCAACTGCGTGCTGGCGATTTCTTTCTTGAGGCCTTTCGAGTTGCTGTGCGCCTCCTGTTTCAGGGAAAGCAGCCGGACATTGATGCCCAGCAAAGTCTGCGCGATTTCATCCTGAAGTTCACGGCTGATTTTTTTGCGTTCATTCTCCTGCGCCGCGATCACCTTGTGCGTCAACTGGCGCAGACGCTTCTGCAATTCAAGCGATTCGTCCAGAGATTTCTGGTGGCGTTTCCCGCGTTCTGCGAAGTCGTCCTCCATGACCTTGCGCCGGACGACACCCTGCTTCAATTGGCGGTTGGACGCGGCCAGTTCCTCCGTGCGCCGTCCCAGCTTGGTCATCACGCGGCTCAAATGAACCTTGCTCTGCCGCGCGGCGCGGTGCGTTTCCTCAATGGGAACGTTGGCTGCGGTAAAAAAAACTGCGGCAAGCTTGGTGAAGCCGTTCCTGACCTTGGACAATTCCAAGGCGGCAAGTGCCTGCTCGTGGATCCGCGCCAGATCCAGCGTCTCCAGACCGAGTGCGACGGATTGGCGTCCGAGCGCCAGCGCCGGCGACAGGCTTGCCTGCGGGCCTTGCTTGAGGTGTTTGCCCAAAGCCGCCGCATAGTGCCTTGACAGTTCTGTCAGTTTTTTTTCCATGTTGTCATGCTGGGTTCGCCGCACCCGTGCGGAAAGCTTTATCTTCCGGTTTCAACGCGGCGGGAACCAACATCGGCGAACCTCGCCGGTTCGTATATGGGGTAAAACCCTACCCCGATAAAAATGAAAGCCCGGCGAACACCGGAGGAAAAGCGTTCACCGGGCGATGCCGGTCCGAACAAACATAATTCATCCGGGCTGTGCAAATTCATTTCCGCGGCAAAAATCCGAAATTACTTGCCGCGATATTTCAGCGGGTTGCAAATCCGGTCGAGCCGTTCGGCTTCACGCTTGTCCAGGACGGTCTGCCGCTGCCTGTGCTTGACGGCCTTCACGATTTCCTGGGGCAACTGGCAGGCCTGCCTGACCAGTTGCACGAAAGTCATCCAGACCAGTTTCAGTGTGTTCATGCTGCGCAAGGCTCCGGCTCCGGCCGTCAGACGCTCTTGGGCTTCACGAGCAGCAGCACGATGCCGCCGACGAGCATGAACGCACCGGCGACGGGCGGGATGAAATGGTTGTCCGTGGTGGCGATGTGCATCCCCAGGAAATTAATGTCCTTTCCCGGAGTCGTGAAGCTCAAGCCCGAATAGGCGAGCACCACGATTCCGAGGATGACCAGAACGGCTGCGATAATGGTTTTCATGTTCATGCGGGTTGATGATTTGTTCAAAGCACCGGTTTCCTGCCGGAGATGACCCGGAGCAAAACGGCGATGATGGCGAGGACGAGCAGGATGTGAATCAAACCGCCCGCAGTGCCGGTGATCAGCCCGAGCACCCACAGGATGATCAGGATTATTGCAATGGTGTATAACATAAATTTGGTTTTGTTTTGCGCGGCTGGCACGCCATCGCGCCAGCCGGCAATCCTTGGCGGCTTAATTGGAAGCCACGGGCACCGCGACGGTCATGTTGTTGATCACGCTGGTCACGCCGTTGATGTCGGTGGCGAGCTTGGTGACGAGGCTTTTTTCAGCGTCGTTTTGGGCAATGCCGGTCAGGGTGACAACGCCGTCCGCCGTCGTGACTCCGGTGTGCAGGGCGCTGGTCGAGCTGTGCGAGAACAGCGACGATTTGACTTCCGCCGTGATGGACGCGTCGTCCACCTTGTCGCCGGCGGTCGAGTCGGGGGCGACTGCGGTTGCGGCAACCGTCATGTTGTTCTGGACCTCTTTCACGTTGTCAATGTCCTTGGCGTATTCGGTGGTAAGCTCCTTTTGCGCCATGCTGGTCGCTTCGCCCTGCAAGGTCACGACGCCGTCCTTCGTATAAACGGAGGTCGCCGTGGCGCTCACATGGCGATGGAACAACAGCGCGGTTTTCACCTTCATGGTGATCCATGCGTCTGAATGCTCGGCCGGCTGTTCGCCGGAGACCACGAGCTGGTTGTCCACGCTCCTGACGCCGGGCAGGCTCGCCACGGTGTTTTCGGCCAGGGATTTGTGGGACGCCTCGGAGACCGTGCCGGTCAGCGTCACGACGCCGTCCTTGGAATCCGTCTTGATGGCATCATCCTTGAGCGTGGTTTTGAACGTGTAGGACGCGGCGGCGGACGACTCGATGCGGCTGTCCGTGCTGGCCGCGCGCAACGGTGCGCTGGTGATTAACATTGTGCTCACGACGACCGCGAGCGTTAAGGGGAACATGGTTTTCATTTTAATTCTTTCGTTTGTTACGTTGTTGGTTTTTGACACTGGACAAACACTGGCTCATCCGCCGGCTTCTGACCATGGGGTGTAACCCTACCGCAAACAAGGCGATGGCAGGATTCTCGCGGGCCGCATCTTTGCGTTGCCAGAGCGTGTCTGAAAATTCGGCATCTGACTTTTCCTCCTCTTCGTCCTCGTCCTCGTCAGCTTTGGCAGGTTTTTTGAGAATGAGGATGAGGCTGACGGCGGAGTGCGCCCGTCCCCGGGCGCAGCAACGTTGCCGACCAAGCCGCCGTCGGAAAACCGGGAGTGCCTCGCCAACCGTCCGTTGCTGTGGCCGGGGACGGCCACACTCCGGGGTTGAATTGATTTGGACTTGC
>CAYPTV010000358.1:0-3790 GCA_964413505.1 uncultured Bifidobacteriaceae bacterium
TGCGGATGAACGGCAGGCCGAGCGTCCAGTTCACGCCGGTGTCGAACGCGACGGCTTTCAGCGGCGCAAGCCCCTGATCGTGATACATCGCCACGACGGCATCATAATCCCCTTTCAGCGCATAGTGGAAAATCGTGTCGCCGCTCAACGGGCCGACAACGTCAAAACCTTTTTTCTGCGCCGCGACAACGGTCGGCGCGATGATTTTGACTTCCTCGTCGCCAAATTCCCCGCTTTCGCCGGCGTGCGGGTTCAATCCGGCGACGACGATTTTTGCGCGGGGCAGACCAAGGTCGCGGCAGGCCTGCGTGGCAAGCTCGATGGCCAATATGATTTTTGTGGGCGTGATTTTTTCGGGAACGGATTTGAGCGGCAGATGGATCGTGGTGAGCGCGACGCGCAGCCAGCGGTTTTTGTCGTCGTGGCCGAGCAGCATCATCACGGTGTGGTCTGTTTTGGCGAGTTCGGAGAGGAATTCCGTCTGGCCGACAAATGAGAATCCGGCGTGGATGATGGATTTTTTGTTGACGGGCGCGGTGACGAGCGCGTCGAGTTCGCGGCGCAGGCAGCGTTCGGCGCCGTCGCGCAGGCACTTGACCGACGCGCGCGCGGCGAGCAGCGAGCTGAGAGGCAGCTCTTCGGGCAGCGGTTCGGCGACGGGATTTGCGGAGAAAAATTTTCCGGCGTCCGCGTAGCCGGAGAATTTTTTCAGCGGCAGGTTGAGCGAAAGTTTTTCATTGACCTGCCGGAGTTTTTTTTCGTCGCCGATGAAGAGATATTTTGCGTCGTCCTTCGGCGCTTCGGCGGCGACGGCCTTGAGCGCGACTTCGGGGCCGATTCCGGTGACGTCGCCGAGTGAAATGCCGATCCAGCCAGTCATGTGAACGAGGTTTGAATGGCGTCAGGAAACCTTCACGGGATGATCCGGATGAACGCCTTCCTTTTCAACTGGTCAATCCACTGTTTCTCGATGCGCGTCTGCTCCTGCGTGCGGAGGGTTTTCTCAATGTCATCGCGGATGTCGCCGAGCGGCTTGACGTGAGCGGGATGAATTTGGTCCACGAGCAGGATGTAGTCCGATTCGGGAGTGTCAACCACGTCGCTGATCTGGCCGGGCTTGAGCGCGAACGCGGCATCTGAGAGTTCCTTCCGCAGGGCGGAGCGGTCATACCAGTCGCCGCCTTCTTTTTGCCGCGAGCCTTGCGAATAGACCGCCGCCATTTCCTGAAATGTCGCGCCCGCCCGGATTTTGGCGAGGATTTCATCGGCCAGCGCGAGCGTGTTGGTGTCGGCGGAGGTGGATTTGTTCAACACGATCATGCGCAACTGGATTTCGTCCTCGACCTTGAAGTCATCCTGGTGCGTCTGGTAATAATTTTCCACCTTGAACGGCGATATGATGATTTCCTGCGAAACATTTTTGCGCCGCATCTGCGCCTCGATCCACTGGTCGCGGACGTCCTTGCGAAATTCCTCGAACGTCATGCCTTGCGCCTGCAATGTCTTCATCAGCGTGACGCGGTCGCCAAACCGCTCGTGGATGCGGTCCTGCACCAGCTCGTCCACGACGCTGTCGGGAAGTTTGTAGCCTTCGACATCGAAATCGTGCAGGATCAATTCGCGTTCCACCAACTGTTGCAGGCCGTCGTTGAGCAGTTCGGCGAGTTTCTGCGAATATACATCCGGCTGGCCGGCATACTGGCGTTGCAACGACTCGGAGGCTTGCCCGGTGAAGTCCTGAACCTGCTGATAGGTGATGACCGTGTCGTTGACAATGGCCTTGACGCCGTCGGCAAGCTCCGCGCGCGAGGCTGTCGGGAGGAATGACGCCACGGCAAAAAACAGAAAAAATCGCGCTAATTTCATCAGACTGGCGCGCAGTCTAGCAACCGTTCCCGCGAGGTCAAGCGCGTCGCTCAAGGTTTGGGATGGTTCATCCAGTAAAGCGCCGCCGCCAAGACCGCCGACACGGCCAAGGCCGCCAGGACCGCCCATTTCAGAATGAACTTTTGCTTGCGGCGATAAGCATGGCCGCCCTGCCCCGGCAGCAGGTAATACCGTTCGCGCTCTTTGCTGGCTTTCGAACCAAACATTTTTTTGCCTTTGCCAATTTTTCCCATTGTGTAGTTAGCCCAAGTTTTCCCGGAGGTCAAGTGACGCGCCCGCGAAACCAACAACCCGGCGGCATTGATAATCCCAATTTCCCCGCTGCATTTCAAGCGGAAGTCGGGTGGGGATTCGCAAGCTGCAATCATTCGCGTGAAAAATTCCGGCCAGCGGCGTTTCACAACACCGCCGGCCTCAAATTTTCCCCGGCGAATCAATTTACATCAGCGCCATCCGGCGCTGATCCAGACATAGCCGCTCGGGCGATGATCCCAATGACCGCGCATCCAGACGCGGCCCGGATGCTGACGGTCCCAGTGCCCGCCGATCCAAATCCAGCGTCCGCGCCATTCCCAAACGCCGCCAACCCAGACGTAAGTCGGGTCGGAAGGGATCGGCCTGACTTCGACCTGCGGCGCAGGCGGTTCGCTTGGCTGGTCCACCACGACTTCAGCGGGCGGCGGTTGCTGGACATAAACCGGGCGGTCGCGATAGATCACCTGGCGTTCCACGCATCCGCCGAAGAGCGGCAGCGCGGCGGTGATCAAAACTGTTTTAATTAGATTTGAATTTTTCATATCAAGGCATTGGACGCGATGGCGGTGGAATTGTTTCAATTTTTTTGCAAATCAATGCGGCGCTATCGCTGGCTTCCTGACAGTTTGAACCCGTTTGAACAGGAAAACCAGCGGGATGCCCGCCAGCGCCAGTAGGCCGAATAGATAAAAATCATCCACGAACGCCCACAAATGCGCCTGCTGGTCGAGCAGTGAATAGACGGCGTTATAAGCCTGCCGTGTCGCCGTCACCGGATCGGTTTGATGTCCGAGCACGCTTTTGGCGGCGGCGAACTGCTGCCGGAACGCCGCATCCGTCGCTGTCAAATTTCCGACCATCAGCGCCTGATGCGCCTGCGCGCCGCGCGCGAGCATGGTGGTGACGAACGCGATGCCGATGCTGCCGCCGAGGTTGCGCATGAGATTGTAAAGACCGCTGGCATTTCCAATCTGCGCCTGACCGAGCTGGCTCATCGTCGTCGTGGTCAACGGCACGAAAATGAAGCTGATGGCGATGCCGTTGATGATGCTCGGCCAGATGACGTTGCCCATGCCGACATCCAGGTTGATGCTGGCAAGCAGGAACGACGAATACGCCAGCGTCACAAACCCGATGCACAGCATCCATCTCATGCGCATTTTGCCGACGAGCCGCCCAACAAAAAACGTGGTGATGAACGCCGCCACGCCGCGCGGACTCATCGCGTAACCGGCCTGCAACGCGGGATAGCCCATCAGCGTCTGTAGAAAGAGCGGCAGTTGCGCCGTCGTGCCGTAAAGAATGGCCGCCAGCGACGTCATCAAAATCAGGCCGATGGTGAAATTCCGGTTCTTGAAAACGCGCAAGTCCACCAGCGGATGCTCGACGTAAAATTCCCACGCGATGAAGCCGGCGAACGCCGCGACGGAAACCAGCGTGAACCAGCGCACCCATTCCGCGCCAAACCAGTCTGCTTCCTGCCCCTTGTCCAAAACGATCTGCAACGTCGCCAGCCAGACGGCCAGCAGCCCGAAGCCGATGAAATCAATGTCCGCCTTTTTGTCGCGCTTGATATACGGCGGATCCTCGACCACCCATTTTGCCATCAGCACCGCAAAAATCCCCACCGGCACGTTGATGTAAAAAA
>CAYPTV010000359.1:0-3787 GCA_964413505.1 uncultured Bifidobacteriaceae bacterium
ATTTTGAATTGCGCGTGTTGTAAGATTGCGACTGCAGAGTTTTGCGCGTGGCGGAATCAAAACCCCCACCGCCACCACCACCAAAACCGCCGCCGCTGATTTTGTCGCTGAAATCGTCAAGATTGTTTGTCTCCGCGCGGATTTGCATCTGCACTTCCGGCGGCGCGGCGGCGAAAGAACCGTTCAGCACGGCGGATTGCGCCTTGAGAATCGTCGCGGCCTGCTGATAATTTCCCGCGTCTGCCTGCGCAATCGCCTCGTCCTTGGCAACGGCGGTGAGCATCAATTCCTTTTCGGCATTCACCGCGCCGTTGAGCGATCCGTCGGAAATTTTCTGATCGCCGGTGAAATCAATTTTTGCAACTCCGCTTGCAGATTGGTCGCTGCCGTCAGAAAGTTCATCCTTGTAATTCACGTTGACGCGCGCGACTTCCGGCTGTTTGCCGTCCACCAGGCATCGCAAAAATAGATAGCGGTTTTGCCCGGTCGTGAACTGCCTTAAGTTCACCGTGGCGCATTGGTCTTGAAATTTCTCGGGGCGGCCGATGAAGCCAAGGGGCTTTACACCGTCGGGGCAGGTGATCTCGATCCGCACGTCCCGCGCGGCCACGGTGAGCATTTCACCGAGCTCCTTGGCGAAGATTTCCGGAAGTTTTTCCGTGTCCTGGACATAATAATAATTGGCGTCGCTGGCCTCGGCCAGTCCCGCCATCAAATCCTCATTGTAATCGTCGCCAACCCCGATGGTCGTGACGGAAATCCCCTGTTCGGCAAGATCGCCGCCAAGCCGGCGCAACTGGCGCGGCGAACTTGGCCCGACATTTGCAAGCCCGTCGGAAAGCAGGATGACGCGGTTGATCCGTTTCTCGGAAAAAAATTCCTGAAGCTGGTCGGCGCCCATTTTCACGCCGGCATAGAGCGCCGTGCTGCCGTCGGCCTCGATGCTTTCGATTTTTTCCTTCAGCGCCTCCTTGTCTTCGACCTTTTGCGCCGGGACAAGCACCTGCGCCACGTCGCTGAAAATGACGAGCGAAAAAATATCGTTCGGCGCGAGCCGGTCCACCAGTTGCATTGCGGCCTGCTTTGTTTTTTCCAGCTTCGCGCCGGCCATGGAACCGGATTTGTCCAGAACGACGGTGAGATTGAGCGGGGTGCGCCTGGACTTCTGTTTTCCGGCGATGGCTGAAAGGTCAATTTTGATGACAACCTCCTGCGGCGTGTTTTTTACGACATAGCCGCGCTCCGGCACGAGGTTGAGTTGCAGGGTTTCTCCGGCGAACAGGTTCGCTGTGAATGTCGCCGCCAGGCCAATCATGAACAGAATGTTTTTCATGCAGCCATTCTGCCCGATTGCCGCGAAGAGTTGTCATCGGGATGTCAAAGGTTTGTAAAAGAATTGTATGACGCAAAGCTTGGGAAATAAGGAATGCGGATGCATTCGGCGACGAGCGCGTCACCGCCACGCCGCCAGCGCCCGTAGCGCGGCTTGCTTGAGCGCCAGCTCCAGGTGCGGCGAGCGAAGCTGGTGGCAGCCGACGTGAGGAGGCTCCATCTAAAATTCAGAATTCCGAACTCCGAATAAATTTGAGCCTTGTCACATCGGCAGCTACAAGGGCAGGGGATCGTCTGGTTTTGAAACGTCTTCAAATCCACCGTCCGCGCCAGCGGCGCCATCCAGCCGCAGGGCCGATACCGCTCGTCGCAATGCAGCACAATGGCATCCATCTCCAGCAGGCCGGAAAGAAAATTGGACGAGATCGTCACCCGCGCGCCGCGATGATGACTGAACGCAGCCGCCATTTTAACCACAGATTAACACAGATGGACACAAATTCATTGGCCGCAAAAATACACAAGACGCAAAAAGTTTTCTCCCTCTCCGCGTTCGTCGGACGAATGAGGGCCGGGGTGAGGAGTCGAATAATTCCAATGCCCCTCTAGCCGTGTTCGCGCCCGTCGGGGCAGGCCGGTTTAACCCATTTGTTTGTCATATAGATTATCCCGGGTCATTTTACATCCGACTTGATGTCCTCAAACTCCTTCTGCACATCCGGCGGCGTGGGACGATCACGAAAGGCCAGAGCGATTCGCTGGAATGGCAGTCGTAGCACGCCGCGTGCAGCATCGCAGCAACTTGCGGCGGCGGCCGGTTGTTCGCCATCAAATCGTTGACGACGGGCGGCTTTATGCGCGGGGGATTTGTGAGTTGCAACAAGGCGAAGCCTACGACGAGCGCGACGAAAAGCCATTTCAATTTTCTTTTCAAAAGATTAATCGGTTCTTCATTTCAAAGACTGGACATACGCAACCAGGGCGGTGATCTGCGCCGGCTGAAGCTTCCCGCTCATCGCGCAGACTTTGAGCGCAGGACTTTTGGATTAGCGGTTCACTTCATCCTTCGCATGTAAGCGGGCCGGGTTGAGGAGCCGGATTGAATCAGGTGTTCACCCCATGGCTATGGGAAGGTTTCAGGCGTATTTTGTCGAATATGAAAATCAAACTGAATCTTCTGGCCAACTGGATCAAGACCGGGCTGGCCGTTACGATGCTGATCGTCTTGACGGGATGCATCGGCGTCGTGGATGACGGAGGTTACAGTGACGGTGGAGTTGTAGTTGGCGGGTGGGGTGGTTGGTGGGGCGGCGGCTATGACCGGGGACGCGATGTGCATGATTATAGTGCCCGCGGAGCCGCCAGTCGTGGAGTGGCACATGGCGGTGGAGGCGGAGGACACGCGAGCGGCGGAGGCGGTCATGGCGGCGGGGACAGGCACTGAACCGCGAAACGGATCGCACAAAAATAATCCCAAATTAATCCCTATGAAATTTCCAAACCAATTTACACGTTTTGCCTTCATTTCAACCGTTACATTGCTGGCGGGTGCCTGCGGTATTTTATTGCTGAACCTCCATGCGGCGGAGCCGGATGCAAATCCAGCCATCACGGAACAATTGTTCGCCTCGCCGGATGACGCCGTCAAGGCCCTGCAAACCGCCGTCCAAGCCAAGGATCAGGCGGCCTTGCAGACAATTTTTGGCCCGGAGTTCTCCGAGCTGTTGACCGGCGACAAGGTGCAGGATGCCAACAATGCGCAGCGGTTTGCCGACGCGATGGCGCAGGACTGCAATCAGGTGAAAGACGGCGATGACACAATCACATTGGAAGTGGGCACGAACAACTGGCCGTATCCCATTCCGCTGGTGCAAGCGGGTGGCCAATGGCATTTCGACACGGCGGCCGGCAAGGAAGAGATCATCAACCGCCACATCGGCAAGGACGAACTCTGCGCCATTGGCGTCTGCCGGACTTATGTCACCGCGCAACGGCAGTATGCCGGCGAAAACCCCGCTGGTGGCGGAGTCATAAGTTATGCCCAGAAATTTAAGAGCACGCCCGGCAAGAAGGACGGCCTCTACTGGCCGGCGGCGGAAGGCGAAGCGGCCAGTCCCTTCGGACCGTTGGTGGCGGAAGCCCACGCCGAGGGTTATGTCAGGCATACCAGCGCGGGGCCGCATCCCTTTCACGGATATTATTTCAAGATTTTGACCCGGCAGGGCGGGGCCGCGCCCGGCGGGAAAACGGATTATATGAGCCACGGCATCTTGACCGGCGGTTTTGCACTGGTGGCTTACCCGGAACATTGGGATCAATCGGGCATCATGACTTTTATCGTTGGTCAGGACGGCAAGGTGTATCAACGCAATCTTGCTGAAAAGACCCTGCGCATTGCGGGGGCGATGAAGGAATACAATCCGGACAGCGACTGGACGTTGGTGCCGGATGAGGG
>CAYPTV010000360.1:0-3774 GCA_964413505.1 uncultured Bifidobacteriaceae bacterium
AATTGTCGGCGATTTTCAAAAGCATTTCCGGCAGCGCGCCGGTCTGTTCGCCGACGTCCACCATGCTGACGACCATCGGCGGGAAAACGCCGGAGGCTTCGAGCGGCGCGGTGATGGTTTCGCCTTCCTTCACGCTTTCATGAACTTTGGAGACGGCGTTGCTGATGATGACGTTGCCGGCGGTTTCCTTCACGATGGTGAGCGCCTGCAAAATGGGGACGCCGCTGCTGACGAGCGTGCCGAGCGTGCGCGTGAAACGGGAGATGGCGACCTTGCTGATGACGGGGCCGAGCGCGGGCATCTTGAGCTTGAATTTGTCCCAGAGGTAGCGTCCGATCTTTGTCTTGCTGATTATCAGCAGGAATATGACCACCGCCACGGCCATGGCTCCCAGCGTCGTCACAATATGAAGCCGGATCAAATCGCTGACCCAAAGCACGAACACGGTGAAGCCGGGCAGCGCGAAACCCATGCCGGCAAAAACTTCCTTGAACTTGGGCACGACCATCACCATCAGCAGGATCATGATGCCGACGGCGACGACGAGCACCGCCACGGGATAAAACATCGCGGCCTTGACCTTGCCCTTGATCTTCTGCGCCTTTTCGGAAAATTCCGCGAGGCGTTTCAAGACGACTTCCAGCACGCCGCCCAGTTCGCCGGCCTTGACCATGTTGACGAACAGGCGGTTGAAAACTTTCGGGTGCTGCGCGAGCGCCTCGGAGAACGTGCTGCCGCCTTCAATCGCCAGGGACAACTGGCCGAGGATGCTTTTGAGCGCGCCATTGCGCTCCTGCTTTTCAAGCACGCGCAACCCGCGCAACAGCGGCAGGCCGGCATCCACGAGCGTGGCAAGCTGCCGCGTGAAGGTCGTCAACACCTTGGGCTTCACCCCGCTGCCGAGTCCGGGGATCTTGATGTTGATGTTCATCGCGCCGCCTTTTTTGCCCTTGGGCTTGGCGGCGGGCCTGGCTTTTTTCCCGGCGGTTTTTCCCTGGGCTTTCGCGGCCTCGGCGATCTTGGTCGGGAACAAACCCATTTCCTTCACGCGGCCGATGGCCTCGTTCTGGGTGGCGACTTCAATCGAACCTTTCGTCGAATTGCCGCGCGAATCCAGCGCCTCGTAATCGTATTTTGGCATAACTCAATTTCGAATGAAGAATGAAGAATGTAGAATGAAGAAATTTGTCTCTCGCCGTGCTCGCGCACCGTCTTGGCAGGCAAGCTTACGAATCAGACTTGTTTCTTCATTCTTCATTTACCTAGGTATATTTGACCACTTCTTCGATAGTTGTATCACCGTCAAAAATGGCACGCAAGCCGTCTTCGCGCAAGGTCACCATTCCCAGCTCCACGGCTTTCTGGCGCACGACCACCGTCGGCGCGCGCTCGTTAATGAGCGTGCGGATGGCCTCGCTGACGACCAGCAGCTCAAAAATTCCCTTGCGGCCCTTGTAACCGGTGTCGTTGCAAGTCGAACAGCCGCGCCCGTAATGAAAAGATTTGTCGCCCAGATCGTGCGGCGAGAGGTTGAGCAGTTCCAACTGGCTTTCCGTCGGCTCGAACGGCGTCCGGCAATTTTTGCAGACCGTCCGCACCAGCCGCTGGCCGAGCACGGCCATCAACGTCGAGGAAATCAAAAACGGTTCCACGCCCATGTCCACAAGCCGCGTGACCGCGCCGGGCGAATCGTTCGTGTGCAGCGTGCTCAAGACTAGATGGCCGGTCAGCGACGCCTGCACGGAAATCTGCGCCGTCTCCAGGTCGCGCATTTCACCGACCATTATTATATCCGGGTCCTGGCGCAAAAATGAGCGCAGCGCCTTTCCGAAAGTCATGCCCGCCGCGTCGTTGATGGCCACCTGCATGATGCCTTCGATGTCGAATTCCACCGGATCCTCGGCGGTGAGCAATTTTGAGTCAATCGCGTTGACGCGGCGCAAACAGGAATAAAGCGTCGTCGTCTTGCCGCAGCCGGTGGGGCCGGTGACGACGAAAATTCCGTTGGGCCGCTGGATGACCTCGGACACAAAATCAAAAACGGATTTTGGAAATCCGAGCGATTCCAGTTCCAGGTTCACCGACGAGCGGTCGAGCACGCGGAGCACGACGGATTCACCAAACTGTGTCGGCAGCGTGGACATGCGCAAATCAATCTGCTTGGTGCCGATCTGGTAATTGATGCGTCCGTCCTGCGGCAGGCGGGTTTCGGAGATGTCCAGGTTCGCCATGATTTTCAAACGCGAAATCACGGGCAGCGCGAGGTGTTTCGGCGGAGGTGCCATTTCATAAAGCGCGCCGTCCACGCGGTAGCGGATTCTGAATTCCGTCTCGAACGGCTCGAAGTGAATGTCGCTCGCGCGGTCCTGCACGGCCTGCTGCAGGACCAGGTTGACAAATTTCACAATCGGCACCTCGTTGGCGAGCGCCTCGGCGGCCTTTACATCGTCGCCGGCCTCGGTGACTTCGCGGGCGATGTCGGTGTCCGATCCAAGCTCCTTGAGGATTGCGGAAAAATTTTCCGATTCGCCCTGGCCGTAAAGCCGTTCAATCGTCTTGTCAATTTCGGCAGGGTCGGCCACGACAACCTGCACGTCGCGCTTGACGGCGAAATGGATTTCGTCCGCGCGCGCCGGGTCGAGCGGGTTGGCCAGCGCGACCTGCAAAAATTCGCCGTTCCACGCGACGGGGACGCAACGATACATTTGCGCGACGTTGGAGGGAACCATTTGCAGCAGTTCCGGGGAAAACTCACGGTCGCGCAGCGTCACAACTTCCGTCCCGAGGGTTCCGGCCATCACCTGCAGGATGTCATGCAGCTTCATCACGCCGGTGTCCTGCAAAATCTGGATGATGGGCGTGCTGTTGCGCTGGTGCTCGGCGACGACGTCCTCGTATTGAAGATCGTCAATCAAGCCCTGCTCGCGGATGAGCGACAGCAGCGGATCTAAAATTTCTTCGGCCATTTTACAAAATTATTTTGCAGGGTTTTGCGGCGGGGATTTGCCGCCGCCTTTTATGGACTGCTCCAGCTCCATTTCCTGGAGCTTCGCCTGGATGGTCGTCGGATCCTGCGCCTTCGTGATGACTTCCTCGCGCGCGATCATGCCCTGCTGGTATTTGTCCATCAGAAACGAGTCGAGCGTCACCATGCCATATTTTGAACCGGTCTGGATGTCCGACTGGATGCGGAACGTCTTGTTGTCGCGGATGAGCGCGGCGATGGACGGCGTGTTGACCATGATTTCAAACACGGCCACGCGGCCCGGCTTGTCAATGCGCGGAATCAGCAATTGTGAGATCACCGCCTGCATGACGGTTGAAAGCTGGATGCGGACCATTTCCTGCTGGTTGGATGGAAAAGCGTTGGTGATACGGTCAATGGTTTTCGCCGCGCCGGTCGTGTGCAAGGTTCCAAAGACCAAGTGGCCTGTTTCCGCCGCCGTGATGGCCGCCTCGATTGTTTCCAAGTCGCGCATTTCGCCCACGAGCACCACGTCCGGGTCCTGGCGCAGCGCGCGGCGCAGGCCCTCGGCGAAATTCGGCACGTCCACGCCGATTTCGCGCTGCGTGACCAGCGCTTTTTTATGTTTGTGATAATATTCAATCGGGTCTTCGATGGTGATGATGTGCGCCTCGTCGCGCTCCTCGTTGATGATGTTGATCATTGAGGCGAGCGTGGTGGTTTTGCCCGAACCTGTAGGCCCGGTCACCAGGATCAGCCCGCGCGGCTTGTAAAGCAGCTCCTTCGCGACCTGCGGAATGCCGATCTGG
>CAYPTV010000361.1:0-2836 GCA_964413505.1 uncultured Bifidobacteriaceae bacterium
TCAAAAGCCTCGGCTTCAGCTACGACTGGTCGCGCGAACTCGCCACGACCGACCCCGATTATTTCCAGTGGACGCAATGGATTTTTCTCAAGCTCTACAACTCGTGGTTCAATCCGAAAACGAATAAAGCTGAACCGATTGAAACGCTCGAATATCCGAAAGGTTGGACGGACGAAATAATTAAACGCAATTACAGAAATGATAAACGTCTCGCCTACATTGCAGAAATGCCAGTTTGGTGGTGCGAACAACTTGGAACTGTCTTGGCAAACGAAGAAGTCGTAGACGGCAAAAGCGAAGTCGGTGGATTTCCAGTTATCCGCAAACCAATGCGTCAATGGATGCTTCGTATTACGGCCTACGCTAAACGTCTTCGCCAAGACCTCAGCGCAATTGACTGGAGCGATTCGCTCAAGCAAATGCAGAGGAATTGGATTGGCTACAGCGAAGGTGCATACATCACTTTTAAAGTCGTTAATGTGTCTTCGGTAGTCATTCAAGTTTATACAACCCGACCTGACACTTTATTCGGAGTAACTTATCTCGTGCTTGCACCAGAAGAAGCGGCTATTGACTATATTACTACGCCGGAACAGCGGGCCGCAGTCGAAGCTTACAAAGCGGAAGTCGCCAAGAAATCCGAACTAGAACGCACCAGCCTTACGAAAGAAAAAACCGGCGTTTTTACCGGTGCTTTCGCCATCAATCCCGTCAACGGCGAAAAAATACCCATCTGGATTGCCGACTATGTTCTCGCGTATGTTGGCGCTGGCGCAATCATGGCTGTGCCTGCACACGACACGCGCGACTTTGAGTTCGCACAGAAGTTTAATTTACCAATTTTACAGGTTGTTCAACCGCCTGCGGGAAAAAACTGGCAAGCTTTTACCGACGATGGCATCGCTGTGAATTCTTCAAGTGCAGAAATTTCATTGAACGGATTGTCAACCGCTGAAGCAAAAATTAAAATCATAAATTGGCTTGAATCGAAAACACTTGGCCAAAAGACCATCAATTACAAACTGCGCGACTGGCTGTTCAGCCGGCAGCGTTACTGGGGCGAGCCGTTTCCGATTGTTTGGAAAAAGGACGCCGCTGGAAATCTGTATCACGAAGCGTTGCCGGAAAGCGCGTTGCCCGTGCTGCCGCCGTCGCTTGAAGATTACAAACCCACGGCGAGCGGCGAACCGCCTTTGGCCCGCGCGAAAGATTGGTTGAATGAAATTTCCGGTGCGACTCGCGAGACGAACACCATGCCACAATGGGCCGGCTCGTGCTGGTATTATCTGCGTTATCTCGACGCAAAAAATAATTCCGCGTTCGTCGGCAAGGACGTGGAAAATTATTGGATGGGCGGAAAATCCGCCGGCGTGGATTTGTATGTCGGTGGAACGGAACACGCCGTGTTGCATCTGCTTTACGCGCGGTTCTGGCACAAGGTTTTGTTCGACCTCGGCTACGTCTCGACGCCCGAACCGTTTTTCAAGCTCGTCAATCAAGGCATGGTGCTGGGTGAGGACAACCAAAAGATGTCGAAGTCGCGCGGCAACGTGATTCCCGTGGACGTGCCCGTATCGGAAGTCGGCACCGATGCGTTACGCCTTTACGAAATGTTCATGGGTCCGCTCGAAGCGGTGAAACCATGGAGCAGCAAAGGCGTCGAGGGCGTGTATCGTTTTCTCGGCCGCGTGTGGCGTTTGTTTGTGGATGAAAAATCAGAAACTGCCTTTGAGCAGGCGGAAACGACCGAACAAAACAAAAATGAGTTGCTGGATTTGATTTTGCTTGATGGCGGCATCACCGACCTGGATGCCACGCCCGCGCAACTCAAGGCGCTGCACGCGTGCATCAAGAAAGTCACCGAAGACTTGGATGGAATGCGGTTCAACACAGCGATTTCCGCGATGATGGTTTTCATCAACGAGGCGATGACGTGGCAGACGAAGCCGTTGTCCGTGATGAAAACGTTTCTGCAACTGCTCGCGCCGTTTGCGCCGCACATCGCGGAGGAACTCTGGGCGTGGCTGCATTCGACGTTTGGACAAATCGCACCGTCGCTGGTTTATGCGCCGTGGCCGAAATTCGATCCGGCGCTGCTAGTGGAAAGCGAAATTGAAATTCCTGTGCAGGTGAATGGCAAGTTCCGTGACGTCATCAAAGTGGCGGTGGATGCCGACAATGCAACGATTGAAGCTGCCGCGAAGGCGTCCGAAAAAGCGCAGCCGTTTCTTGTCGGCAAGACCATCAAGAAAGTCATCATCGTGCCGAAGAAGATGGTGAATTTGATTGTCGGCTAAACGGGAAACCTTGGCGCGGAAAATTATTTTTCTCCGCCTGCCAGGATGGTCTGGAAATGCGGCGGCTGTTCTTCGGCGGCGACGATGCTGATTTCAATCTTCTTGAAACCGGCGGTTTCAAGCCAACGGTGCAGATCGCTTTCGGCAAAGCCGAGCCAGTGGTCGCCGTAAAGCTCGCGCGCCTTGTCGAAGTTGTGCTTGAGCAGATCCAGAATCAAAATCTGGCCGCCAGGCTTGAGTAATTTCGCCGCGCTGGCCAGCGCCGCCGCCGGGTCTTTGGCGTGATGCAACGCCTGGCTCAAGATCACAAGGTCAACGCTCGCGGCTTCAATCGGCGGGTTCTGCAAATCACCATGGCGGAATTCAAGGTTTTTCAAGCCGTTCTTCTTCGCCTTGGCGGCGCCGAAAGCGACGATTTTTTCCGAATTGTCCACGGCGATGACTTTTTTGCAGCGGCGTGCAAGCAGTTCGCTCAACAAACCTTCGCCCGCGCCCAAATCCGCGACGGTGATAGCTGGCAACATCCGCAGCAGCAGATG
>CAYPTV010000361.1:2846-3756 GCA_964413505.1 uncultured Bifidobacteriaceae bacterium
ACCCGGTCGAAACGGCCAGCGACCTGATTGAAGAAAACCTGCGCCTGCTCTTTGCGGCGGGCGAGGACGCGCCGGAGATTAATTTGATCGTGGGAATGCTCGGCCAGCTCGCGCGCGCCGCGAATGGCGAGCTGGATGAATTCGCTGGCGACGGAATCGGCCTGCGGATTCAATTTGTAAAACGTGCGCTTGCCTTCCCGCCGCGATTTCACGAGCGCGCAGTCCGCGAGCAGTCCGAGATGGGTCGAGATGCGCGACTGGCCGAGGCGTGTGACTTCCTGAAGTTCGTTGACCGACAGTTCGTCCTTTTCCAGCAGCGCGACGATGCGCAGCCGGGTCGGGTCGGACAGCGCCCGCAGAGATTTCAAGGTTGAGGTCATTTTATTAAAACTGCGGCTCAGTCCGCAGATTGCGCTGATTTACGCAGATTGTTTGATCTGCGTTAATAGGTGAAATCTGCGGATCAAATGTCTGAATTAAAAGGATTGTCATATTTTTTCGAGAAACCATTTGACGCGTTTCAATTCTGTTATATCATCCTATCTTGATACGTCAATATGTTGTTGGCGTGAAACATTAAAAAATATTCCATGAGCACTTACATCTTCTCCTCCGAGTCCGTCGGCGAAGGCCATCCGGACAAAGTCGCCGACACCATTTCCGACGCCGTGCTGGACGCCGCGTTCACGCAGGACAAGTTCAGCCGCGTCGCCTGTGAATGCTATGTGAAGTCAAACATCGTCATCATCGGCGGTGAAATCACCACGAAGGCAAAGCTCGATTACGTTGCCATCGCGCGCAAGGCGATCCGCGAAATCGGCTACGTCAACGACGACGATGTCTTTCATGCTGACCGGGTTTTTGTCAACGTCATCGTGACGCAGCAGTCGCCCGACATCGCGCAGGGCGT
>CAYPTV010000362.1:0-3739 GCA_964413505.1 uncultured Bifidobacteriaceae bacterium
CTGCGAGTCCGTTCCAATACGGCAAAAGCGGCGTGGCCTTCATTCAAGTGGCAGACATCGGGCTCGGTGCCCAGCGCCGCGAGCAGTCGCCAGCCGCCGATCCCCAGCAGCATTTCCTGCTTGAGGCGCAACTCCGGTCCGCCGCCGTATAATTCGCTGGTGATGCCGCGATGCGCGGGGAAGTTCGCCGCGTCGTTGCTGTCCAGTAGGTAAAGTTTCACCCGACCCACCTGGACCTGCCACGCGCGCAGCCAGACTGAGTAACCGGGCAACGCGATTTCCAAGCGCAACCATTCGCCGTTCGGGTGGCGCAACGGCGTGACCGGCAATTGTCCGGGGTCGTTATACGGATAAAGCGCTTGCTGCGCTCCGTCCTTGTCAATTACCTGGCGAAAATAGCCTTGCTGGTAGAGCAGCCCCACGCCGACCACCGGCACGCCAAGATCGCTGGCGGCTTTGAGCTGATCGCCGGCCACATTGCCGAGGCCGCCGGAGTAAATGGGCAGCGCCTCGCTCAACATATATTCCATGCTGAAATACGCGACGCACTTCAAAGGCGACTCTGGATGGTTTTTCTGAAACCATGCAGGCGTCTCCGCCGCCTGCCGCTTGGATTGCAATAGGCCATCAATGGTTTTACGGAAAGCTGAATCGGCCAGCACGCTTTTGAGTTTGTCCTTGGAGACAGTTTGCAAAACCACCCAGGGATTTTGCGTGAGTTCCCACAACGCGGGATCAAGTTTTCGCCATACTTCGTCAGTGCAATGATTCCATGACCAGCGCAAATCCAGTGCCAGTTCCGCCAAGGAATCGAAGCCGTCGATTTCCGTTGGCAGAGAATTATAGTTCGGGTTTCTGGCCGGTGATTGTTTGCTTGTCGTCATAGTATTTTCTGTGTTCAAAGTTTGTTTTCCAAATCCGCCACTTTCGCCAAGCGGCGACGAAAACGCTCCACGCCGGTGAATCGCGCGGCGAGAAAGGTCTGCACCAGTTCCCAGGCGATGGCGTGACCGACCACGAGGCCGCCGAAACAGATCAGGTTCAAATCGTCGTCCTCGACGCCTTGATGCGCCGAAAAATTTTCATGAATCAAACAGGCTCGAACTCCTGCCACTTTGTTCGCGCAGACCGATGCCCCGACCCCGCTTCCACAAATGCCGACGCCGCGGTCCACCTTTCCGGCGGCAACCGCGCGGGCCAAGGGGATGATAAAATCAGGATAATCATCATCCGACCTCAATTGGCGGTCGCCGAAATCGGTGAGTTCATAACCGGCTTGGCGTAATTTCCCGGCCAGAAATTCCTTCAATTCAAAACCACCGTGGTCGGCGGCGAGGCCGACACGTTTCAACATCATTGGCAAAATGACTTCGGCTTGAACGCTCATCATCTTTCGACGAGTTGCGGCCCCATCGCGGGATAGTCGGTATATCCCTTTTTCGCGCCGCCATACAAAGTAGCTTCCTCTAACGCGTTCAGCGGCGCGTTTAAGCGGAAGCGTTCGAGCAAATCAGGATTCGCAATAAACAAACGTCCAAACGCCACCGCATCGGCCATGTCTTCTGCCAAGGCTTGCGTTGCGGTGGCATAATTGAAGCCGTTGGCGACAATCAATGGCCCATGGAATTCTTTGCGCAGCGCGGCGAGCGGCACCGGCACCGCGCCATGCTTCAAGTCATCCGCCGTGGATACGATCAAATGCGCGCAAGCGAGTTTGAAACGATTTAACTCGTGCAGCACATGACCGAACGTCTCCAGCGGATTTGAATCGCTCATGTCGTTGAAGATGCCTCCCGGCGAGAAGCGGATGCCCACGCGATTCGCGCCCCACACCTGCGTTACGGCGTCGGTCACTTCCAAAGTGAGCCGTGCGCGATTCCGCGCAGGCCCGCCATATTCATCCGTGCGCTGGTTCGTGCCATCGCGGAGAAACTGGTCGAGCAAATAGCCGTTGGCATTGTGAATTTCTACGCCGTCGAAGCCGGCAGTTTTCGCGTGGTCCGCCGCGATGGCATATTGCATCACGATGCCCAGCAACTCTTCTTTGTTCAACGCGCGCGGCGTGACATAAGGTTGCATTCCACTCTGCGTAAGCACCTGGCCGGTTCGCGGGGCAATGGCACTGGGAGCGACCGGCAATCCGCCGTTCAATTGAAAACTCGGATGCGAGATGCGACCCATGTGCCAGAGCTGGAGAAAAATTCTTCCGCCCGCCAGATGCACCGCCTCGGTGACGCGCTGCCAGCCGGCAATTTGTTCCTTGGTGTAAATGCCGGGCGTATTGGGACAGCCTGTGCCCTGCTGGGAAATCGCCGTGGCTTCGCTGACGATCAGTCCCGCCGCCGCACGTTGTGCATAATACTCCGCCATCAATGGCGTTGGCACGCGACCCGCTCCCGCGCGCATCCGAGTGAGCGGAGCCATCACGATGCGGTTCGGTGCTTCCAGAGCACCCAAACGAACGGGAGTAAAAAGATCAGGTATATTCATAATTTTGCCAGAAATACACTGTCGCTTTTAGCCGCCGTGAACAATGGGGTGAACACCCCATCGCAAAAACTTCATAACGGCCTAAAATATCATCTGCAATAAAAGCAATAGCTCGCTGCTAAATTTTGAAAACGCCTGTGCGCCAAGCAATCTCATGAAGAAAAAACCAACCATGCAGCTTGGCATGATTGGCTTGGGCCGCATGGGCGCTAACATGGTTCGACGGCTCATCAAAAATGGGCATCGTTGCGTGGTCTTCGACCAGTTGCCGAAAGCTGTGAAAGATTTGACCAAGGACAAAGCAATTGGTGCCGCCTCGCTCGCTGACCTGGTCAAAAAACTCACCAAGCCGTGCGCCATCTGGCTGATGGTTCCGGCAGCCGTGGTGGATAAAACCATTGCCGACCTTCTGCCTTTTCTTGAAGCGGGCGACACACTCATTGATGGCGGCAACTCTTATTACATAGATGACATCCGGCGCGCGAAAGAACTCGCATCGAAAGGAATTCATTACATTGATGTGGGAAGCCAGTTGATTCGCCAGCGACGAAGTGCCGTGGACTTTGATGGAGTCACCGGCATCACGCGGGAAAAATTTCTATCCATTCTGGATGCTACGCTGCCGCGCGCTGCCGCGCCACCGTTTGACGCGTGGCCATTTGGGGAGTGGAAACGTGCTGGGGAAATTGGGGTTCACGAACTTTGCCAAATGTTCCAGCGATTTCAAAAATGATGCTCGTTTTTCGTGGCTTGCAAATTTTAGGTTTACGTCCCGGATATTCAATGACGCCATCTGCTCGTCATGGCTGAAGCTCCATGATTTTTGCAGTGCCTTGGCCACCTCCTTCAACTCCGGCGTCATCCAAATATCCGCTTGCCCCACGCTCGCTTGTTTTTGTCGGGAATAATCAGGTGTAAGTTCTCGATCTTCAGCACCAAGTTCTTTGCGGATATTTTCTTTGCTGGCCATGGTAGTTAAATTTCAGTGGCAACGACGTGATGGTGGTTGAAATCTGGGTGCGGGACAAGCCTAGCGAAGAGGAACTACCGTCCGAACCTTCTCAAAGCAGGTGTCAGTAAAAGTGTCAGTAAAAAATCAATTTTTTGTCTCTTTTTTGTCTTTTCACCATGACGAATCTGACTTATGATTTTTCCTGTTAAGAGCAGAAAACCATTGTGATTATTAAGGATTTTCAATGGCTGTCCGACATGGATTCGAACCATGAATAACGCCTCCAAAGGGCGCTGT
>CAYPTV010000363.1:0-3733 GCA_964413505.1 uncultured Bifidobacteriaceae bacterium
CAGTCAGGCGGCGCGGGTGACGTTTGACGGCTCAACCTTGATGCGTCCGCTCGTTATGGATTTTCCCGGCGACACCAAGGCTCTCGACCAGAAGTATGAATACATGTTCGGCCCGGCACTGCTGGTTTCACCAGTGCTGGAAGGCGGCGTAACTAATTGGTCCGTTTATCTGCCGAAGAACGACGGCGGCTGGATTGATTTCTGGACGGGAGAAAAGCTGGCGGGCAGTGAGACCGTGACCGCGTCAGCGCCGTTGAAGCAAATCCCGCTGCATGTGCGGGCTGGTTCCATTATTCCGTTCGGGCCGGAGGAGCAATACACCGGCCAGAAGCCGCTCAACCCCATCGAATTGCGAATTTATCCCGGCGCGAACGGCGGCTTCACGCTCTACGAAGACGAAGGAGTAAACTACAACTACGAGAAGGGCGAATACACAACCATTCCGTTCACCTGGAACGACAAAGCCAAAACGCTGATCATCGGCCAGCGCCAGGGACAATTTCCCGGCATGTTGCAGGAACGCGTATTTCGTGTGGTGCTGGTGCATCCGGGTCACGGTGGGGGAATTGAACCGTGCGAAGAGTCAGACCGGGAGGTTCGCTATTCTGGGGAGGCTGTTCGCGTAAAACTGGCAAAATAAAATATAAAGCAGATTTGAAAATAAACCTCATTGCTCAATCCATTCGTAATAATGTCTTTGTGCTTGGCGCATTGACGCTGGCCATCATTTCACCGGTCGCTTCCGCAGCCAGCATGAACTGGAGCACACCCGCCACCATCGCCGCCGACACGGATGTCTCCACCAACGGTCTTTTGCTCTATACCTGTGCCGGTTCGGGCACGCCGGTCATGATAAACAACGTCGCTTTTGCCGGGGGTTTTTCGGGCGATGTCACTGTGAGCGGCTCCGCTGGCAGCGTGCCGAATAGTTTTGCTGGCGGCACGAGCGCACCGTGGTCGGGCTTGAGCACAAATTATCAGGCGGTGATGCAAGGCGGAACCTATGCGAATAACAATGCCTCGCTGATCGTGACGCTGAACAATCTGACTCCCGGCCGAACTTACGCGGTGCAACTGTGGGCCAACGACAGTCGTTCCGGAAACACAACCAACCGCACGGAAATTGTCACCAATGCCGCCGGCAATTCGGTGACACTCGCCTACAACAACACTCAGGCGCAGGGCGGCGTCGGCCAATTCGCCATCGGCCTGTTCATCGCTGATGCGGTGAGCCAGACGTTCACGCTGACCGGCGTGCTGCCGGCGGGAAACAATTCCGCGCAGATCAACGCCATTCAGGTGCGTGACGTGACCCCGGCATTGGCGCAGCTTCCCGCCTTTCCCGGCGCGGAAGGTTACGGCGCGCTGGCGAGCGGCGGGCGCGGCGGCACGGTTTATCACGTCACGAATCTGGCAGATTCCGGGCCGGGTTCGTTTCGCGACGCCATCAGCCAGCCGAACCGCACCATCGTTTTTGATGTCGGCGGCACCATTGTGTTGCAGTCGCGCTGCTATGGCGTCGGCAATCTCACCATCGCCGGCCAGACTGCGCCTGGGCAGGGCATTTGCATTTACAGCAATTCGGTTTATTTTCAAAATTCATCCAACGTCATCATTCGCGACGTGCGTTTTCGCCAGGGCGTCAACGCCGGACCCACGAGCTGGTCGCTGGCGTTGATGAGCCTGACCAATGCCATTGTGGATCATTGTTCCATCGAGCTGGGCGACTGGCAGACGCTGGCAATTCAATCCGGCTCGGAAAATGTGACGCTTCAGAATTGCATCGTCGGCGCGGGGCTGAACAACCAGATGGGAGCGCTGATCTGGACCTCGCCCAACGTCACCTGCCATCATACCCTGTGGATAGATGATGGCGCGCGGGATCCCAAGATTGACGACCAGAACGGGCAGATCATCAACGACGTGGTTTACAATCCCTCGCTGGGCATATACGGCAGCAGCAGCCTGCCGCAGCTTGATTTCATCGGCAACTACCACATCGCCGGCCCGAACAGCCCTGGCAACCCGGGGCTGTTCATTGACCCCAGCCGCGGCAATGGCTACGTCTATTTCGCCAACAATCTGGTGGATACGGACAATAACGGCGTTCTTGACGGTAGCCAGTTGACCACCAACGGCAATTTCAATCCCATCGTTTCCGCCACGGCGTTTTGTTTTCCGCCCGTTTCGGTGACGATGGATCCGCCCACGCTGGCGTATTACAAAGTCAGTTCGCAGGCCGGCTGCTCGCTGGCGCGCGATCCGGTGGACAACCAGCTTGTCAGCCAGCTCCTGTCGCTCGGCACGCAAGGCCAGTATTACACCAACGAAAATCAACTCGGCTCGATGACGCTGCCAACCGCAACCGCGCCGCAGGACACCGACCAGGACGGAATGCCGGACGAATGGGAACTGGCCACCGGCTCCAACTATCAGGTGGCTGATAACAATGTCGTCGCCACCAACGGCTACACGCTGCTGGAAAATTATCTGAACTGGATGGCCGCGCCGCATTTCAAGACCTACAAAAACATCAGCGCGCCGGATTATGATTTGTGGCCGCTGACGATGGCGTTCACCAACCAGACGCCGGCTTACAGCGTTTTCAACCCGACGAATGGCACGGTCACGCTCATCAGCAACCGCTGGGCGCGTTTCGTGCAGCCGGCCAATTTCACCGGGCTTGGCAGTTTTACTTTCAGCGTGACCGCTGCCGATGGCACCAAACTGACGAATCTGGTCGGCGTGCTGGTCAGTCCAATTTTGCCGCCGACCAATCTCGTCTGGCGCGGGGACGCGGTGGCTAATGCCTGGAATCTGTATCTGACCAACGACTGGTTCAACGGCACGGCGCTCCAGTCGTTCAACGGCGATGACAGCGTGACATTCGATGACACCGGTTCCAACAGTTTGCCCGTCAGTCTCACCGGCCAGCTTTCGCCGGCGGCCATCACTGTCAACGCGACGAAGACTTACACCTTTGGCGGCAGCGGCTCGCTCGTCGGCAATTTCACGCTGACTAAAGCCAACTCGGGCACGCTCATCCTGACCAACGCGCACAGCTTCACCGGCGGACTCGTCATCGCCGGCGGCACGGTCGTCATCACGAACAGTCCTAGCGCCGGCGGCAGCGGCACCGTTTACCTGAACGGCGGCACGTTGGTTGAGGGCAGCGCCAGCTTCGCCAATCCCATTTCGTGTTCCGGCACGGACACTTGGATCATCAGCGGCGGCGTCAACGCCTCGCCGAGTTCGACGCTGGCCGGCGGCGGACGGCTGCTGCTGAGTCCCATTGCCTCCGGCCAGTTCACGCCGGTGGGCGACTGGAGCGGTTTCAGCGGCACCATTTTCTTCACCGGCGTGAATGCCCAGATGCGGATTTACGGCGGCAACACCGGAAGCGCCGGCGCGACTTTCGACCTCGGCACCAACAACGGAAAACTTTACAACCGCAATGGCAGTCTCACGGTGCAACTCGGCGCGCTGGCCGGCGGCACGGGAACAATTCTTACCGGTGCGTCCGCTTATGCCAATCCGACCACGAACATTATTGGCGGAAACAATCTCGATTCTGTTTTCAACGGCCAAATCACCGACGGCACAGGCGTTTCGATGATTGTCAAAGTCGGCACCGGAACACTCACGCTCACTGGCATGAACACCTATTCCGGCACCACGTCCATCAGCAATGGGACGTTGCAGGTCAACGGTTCGCTTTACACCAACACCGTCA
>CAYPTV010000364.1:0-3731 GCA_964413505.1 uncultured Bifidobacteriaceae bacterium
GGGATGGTGGGAATCCGGTATGCGTTCGGTTCCAGCGAGGTTGGATTGGGTTACAAATACCTTTCCGTCCAACCGTCCGGACTTGGACTTAATACAGTGGGTAACAACTCGATCATGGCGTCCTACACATATCATTTCTAGGGACATCTGACGGTTGCTTACAGTATTTGATTCGACTTGCGCCCGGTTCCTCCGCGTAGGTTGAAACAGGGCCGCCCTTGTTCCGATGCAATTGGAGCAGGGGCGGCGCGATGTTGTGGCACTGTTAGAGCGGTTTCAAAAATACTTCAGCCGACAAGCTGGATTGGGTTTGTCGGTTGGCGCGCCAGCGTTTTGGACTGCGGCAGCCCTCTGCCGCTTTTGCGTCACCAGTCCTGCGGGGGAAAAGCGGCAGAGGGCTGCCGCAGTCCAAGACCTCGCGGAACTTTTCAGGCGCGATGGAAAAACACGGCCACAGTTTTATTGAAACCCGCTCCAGCGGAAAAATCGAGATTCAAAAAAAGTTAAAAAATAGTTCAAAATAAAATTTGACAGGCTAAAGACAGCGTGTGCTAGGGTCAGATTGAGGCGAGTTCATGCAAGGCCTCACCGGTTTTTACAGGCGGGCCGGACAATGGAAACCGACGGCTTGAGGACCGATGACCCAATGACGGGCGCAACATGTCCAATGCGTTTGGACCCTGCGGACAAGGTGAAGACGCCTCGAAATGGAAGACACGTTATGGCTAAAATAACGTTTCATCCCACGGTGCAGCACATGCACGGCGGGATGGGTAAAATGGTGTTCAAGGAGCGTGACGGGATGGACATCGTGGCGGAAAAGCCGGATCAGGTGAACCAACCGAACACCCCGGCGCAGCAGGCACAGAAGGAGCTGTTCACCCAGGGCGCGCATTATGCCAAGGGTGTGATGGCTGATCCGGTGGCCAAGCAGCCGTATGTGGCCAAAAGCAAGGCGGTGCATAAATCGGCGTTCTCACTGGCGGTGGGGGACTTTCTGACCCCGCCATCGGTGGATTCGGTGGACGTGACGGGCTATCATCGTCATGTGGGCGACGCAATCGTGATCAAGGCGCACGATGACATGCAGGTGACGGGCGTGACGGTGTCGATCGTGGACAACACGAAGACGGTGGTGGAGAACGGGACGGCGACGCTCGACGCGATCTCGGGCGCGTGGAAATACGTGGCGACGAAGGATGCGACGGCCAAGCCGAGCGTGACGGTGACGGTGAACGCGCTGGATCTCCCCGGCCATACGGGCACGCTGGTAGTGACGGCGTGAAGGGGGAAGTTGATGGTTGATGGTTGAGAGTTGGGAAAAGACAAGTTAAGGAATCGTGAGGTGGAGAGGAAAGTAGAAAGCACGGGCGCGACTGACGAGCCGCGCCCTTTGTATTTCCAGACTGGCAGACCTTGCAGATGGGCGCCATGCCGGGCTGAAGAGGAGGCGTGGAAAGTGTGGACTTGGGCGGCCGGTGAAAATAACCTGAACGTAATGCGACCGCTGGACATCCAACAAATCGGAAACGAGCTTGCCATTAAATGGAACGACGGTGGGGAGAGCTTCATCCCGCTGGAAAAACTGCGCCGGGGCTGCCCGTGCGCGGGCTGCAAGGGCGAGACGGACATCATGGGGAACGTGTATAAAAACCCGGAACAGAAGCTTTCCGCGGCGGCATTCCAGTTGAAACATTTCATCAGCGTGGGCGGCTATGCGATACAGCCTGTCTGGGCGGACGGCCATGCAACGGGAATTTATTCCTTTGAATACTTGAAGCGTGTGGCCGACGAAAAACAAACCGGTTGAACAGGTATGAAAACAAGAACGGCGCGTTCATATGAACGCGCCGTTGAAATTTTCGGAGGCTTCTCCGTCAGTGAACGCTTACGCGGTAGAAGCGGGAATTGCCGCCGGACGCGTCGTGTATTTCCATGTTGCCGCCGGTGCCGGTGTTTGTGGAGAGCGCAGACCATGTTCCGGGGAACAGGCTGGAGGAGCGCTGGATGACATACTGCTTGCCCGCCACGCTGGGCCAGTAGATGACGCTGTCCTGCGGGCTTTGCGCCATGGACTGGTCGGTGCCGGCGGTCAGTTTGGATTTTGGATCGGTCGGATCAAGGCCGGCAACGTATTTATACCAGTTGTTGAAGCCGGCACCGTCGGCGTCGGCATTGGAAACGGAAAGCAGATTGTTCACCGTGCCGAAATAACGCAGGCGCCATGAATCGGGGATGCCGTCGTTATAGGTGGAGTTGGTGCGGCTGGACAGCGTGATCAGGCCGGTCAAGGCGTGCCGTGGGAACGACGCGAGGCCGTTGGGCGAGCCCGATGCGTGGTCAAAATGGATCGCGTAGGAGGACAGGCTTGTCGCGTTCGCGGGGATGGTGACGGTCAACGTGCCGATGACGGCTGCGCTGTTGGAAATTCCCGTGATGGTGCCGTCCAGCCATGCGGCGGCGTAATTGCCATTTGTTGAGGACATCGCAAGGTATGGGTTGCCGAGCGCGGTGTTCGTGCCATTGGGCGTGAATGAAAGCGGCGTTGTCACCGGCGGCGAACCGTCCAACGGAACGACGCTGATGTTGAGCATCGCCACGCGCAAGGGATATGTGCCGAAAACTTTCGCGGTGACGGGAATTTGAAGAACCTGCCCGGCAGATGCCAGGAAATCAGTGGTGGCAAAATTGACCGACGGCGTGTTGGTGATGGAAACAGGGCCGACGGCGGGCAATGTCTGGGTTTTTGCCAGGGATTGCTGGCTGACTACTAGGTTGCTTCGCGCGAAGGTGACCGCAGCTTGACCATTATATACATTCACCGTGTCATTTGTCCAGAACCGGCGGTATAACGTCAAGGACGGATCCAGTGCGCGGTGCAATGTGACATACACATCGGATACGTCCAGATTACCGTCGCCGAAGACGTTTACGTTGATTTGAGCTGCGGTGCCGTTGCCGGCAAAAATGGAGTTGTTGCCGGGCGGCTCACCGCCGCCGCCGGGCACGAGATAACCGTTGCCGCTGTCTATGCCAATCTGGCCGGCGGAATCCATGCTGTCGAAGAAATCACTGCCCAGCGGCGGATAATTCAGCGAGTAACACGCGGACTGAAAGACCTGCAAAACATCGTTGATATCCAGGTTGGTGTCGCCGAAATCGCCGGCATTGAACCAGCGGAACGGAAAAGAATCGCCGGCAATATATTGGGCCGAACCGATGGTCACAGTTTTTAGCGCATTGAGTGAACCGATACCCAGCGAGCCGTTTGTGGGAGCGAAGATGAACACAGACGAGCCCGGCGCGCCAATGCCGTCGGAGTTTGCGGACGGCAGGCCTATCTGAATCTGGTAGGTCTGGCCGGATACCGTATTAGCCGGCACTTGGAATGAATAGCCGCCCAGGATCACGCCATTGGGTTGGAGTGGATTTGGAAACAAGTCGTCATGAGCCAGTGACATGGCAATCAAATCCTGAGATTTGGTGTTGTAAAGATTCGTCTCGCTGTAGCGTTCGAGCCACGCCACGCCCAGCAGATTTTCCGCAGTGTCCACAAATTGCAAGCTGGTCAAGGACGTCCCGTTGAACCCTTCCGCAGGAATGGGTATGACCAATGACGAATTTGTAGGATTGGGCTGCATCAACATGGATTGAAAAGCGAATGCACCTGATGCGATGGCGGGACCCGGATTGGGGCCTGCATTGGTGACGACGAGGTTGAAGGCCATCGC
>CAYPTV010000365.1:0-3725 GCA_964413505.1 uncultured Bifidobacteriaceae bacterium
GAGATTGAAAAAGTCCGCCCAGCTGCCGGAGAAATCGGCAAGGCCGTCCGCATTGACGACGCTCTTGGCCGTTACATCGAATTTGCCAAGTCCAGTTTTCCGCGCGGCATGACACTCGAAGGTTTGCGCGTCGTCGTGGATTGCGGGCACGGCGCGGCCTACAAATCCACGCCGTCCGTGCTTCACGAGCTCGGCGCGGAAGTGATCGTCTACGGCCATCGCCCCGACGGCACGAACATCAACAAGGATTGCGGCTCCATGCACCCGGCGCAGATGTGCCACAACGTTGCCGAACATCAGGCGCACATCGGCATCGCGCACGACGGCGACGCCGACCGCGTTTTGCTCTGCGACGAAAATGGAAAATTGATTGACGGCGACGACATCATGGCCATCGCCGCGCTCGACATGCTCGCCGAAAAATCCCTGGCCGAAAAAACCCTCGTCGCGACCGTGATGAGCAACGCCGGCCTGGAAACCGCGATAAAATCCGCCGGCGGAAAAATGATCCGCACCGCCGTCGGCGACAAGAACGTGATTGACGAGATGCTCAAGCACGGCTTCAACTTCGGCGGCGAGCAGAGCGGGCATCTGATCTTCCGCGATTTCGGCACGACGGGCGACGGCCTTGTCGCCGCGCTGCAAGTTTTGCGCATCATGAAGGCGAAGGGCCAGCCGCTCTCAAGGCTCGCGAAATGCTGGACGCGCTTCCCGCAGCTCGTGACCAACGTGAAAGTGCGCGAGAAAATTCCCTTCGAGAAAATTGACGGCGTGACGAAATTTGTGGCCGCTGCGGAAAAGGAATTGAAATCCGCCGGCGGGCGCGTGCTGCTGCGCTATTCCGGCACGGAACCGAAGGCGCGGTTGCTGCTCGAAGGCCGCGACGCGAAAGTTCTGGAAAGCTGGTCAAAAAAAATCTGCGGCGCGATTCAGAGGCAGATTGGTGTATGAACAACAAAAGCGCGAAGGAATTTCCCGTGGCTGTGCTGTGCGTGAATTTCAGAGATTAGTGAACAATCGTCACTCGCGGCAATTCGTTTTTGCAATAAACCAAAACTCGGCCAAGCCATTCCGTAATTATTTCCAATTCCAATTTATGCTGCCAGCATTGAGGACTTTCTTGTCGGTGTCTCCAACCAGCCATTCCGAGATGCAATCGCTGCAAAGACCAAAAAGCAGGATCAAGTGGCACAAGCGTTCCTTCGGCGACCGATAATTCTTCCAAGCCATCAGCAGTGACACTCGAAACAGGCTGCTCACGACTCCGCGAGTGAAGGTCAATCAAATTTGGATCTATGTGCCAGTGTGGCTGCGCAGCCCCATTGCCTCCGGCCTTTGTATTGTCCCATTCAGCCCGAAGTATTTTGGTTTGCTCTTTATTGGCGTTGCCAGCATAGAAACCAACAGAAACTCCAACCATATCCAGCATCGGTGCGGATTTGCGCCTTGTTCCGGCGATGCTCGTTTTAACCCACTTTTCTGACCATGAAACCCACAGTGGCACAATAGCTTCAGGCTCACTAAATCCGAACAGGACTTTTTGGCCGCCACGCCCTTCATTCAGAAATTCAAAAATCAAACTTTTGGATGTTGGTTTCGCCGCAAAAGACACCGTTGAATTTGGAAGTGCTGATTTCCAGTCAAACCCTTCACTTGAGGAATCTATTTGCAGGCTGATTGCAAAGGCATCAGAAAACGCTTTTTCAACCGCAACGTGAAATTGCGCCAACTGGCCTTCCGTTACTTGTTCTGCGTTTGCCATGATGTGAACTCACTTCACCGCTCCGATTGGAATCCGGTAAATGCGAGCCACCAGATTTTCAAGTTGATCCAACTCCTCAATGGTTCGGCCAGCGTGAATTCGTCGGCCCATTTCGACAAGAGACGCGCAAACGTCGCCATCAACCATGTCCGTTTGGGATAGATCAGGCAGCGGGACTTTGTCCACGAAGCGATTTGACAAATCAAACTGACCACCTTGAACCCGGGGGCAAAAAAGTGCGAGCAGCCGTTCAAACACTCCGCTGTTGAATATCGCCAGATAAGCAAATGGAAGTTCGGTTCGGAAAAACCAACGATTAGCTTCCTCCCCCTCCAACTCCATGCTGCTTGGAGAATGTTTCCAAAGCCAGCCATGACCTTGCACAACGGCAAACTCACCGGTTTTGTCGCAAGCAAATGTGCGAGCCAAAGTTGGTGGAGTGAAACGAACGTCCCGCTCAAGCCTTCCGGCAGATTTTGCATCGGGAGCTAAACCGGCAAGGTGCAACTGCTCAAAGTTTTCCCGCTCCACCACCAAGTTCGCTTCTTGAAAAAGTCTGCCCGCAGCATGACGCAATAACAACCCTGGCTCTAAAATGCAGCCAGTCAGCGGTTGAGGGCGTGAAAAGTCAGACAATAACGTTCCAATCTGCGCCCTCTTTGCCCGTTGCTCAATCTGGTAAATGTCATCAAGCGTTCCCCCTGTGTTTTGAAGCAGCGATAGAACATCAGCCACAGTTCTCGCGTTATTGATATCGGATGTTTCAAGCACTCCGGCCTTCTTGCGTTCAGCGGCAACCAGCAGAGCAAGAAAAACCTTAACCGCTTCGATTGTCTTCTGGCCATGTAGGGCTGCGCGCACTTGGCGAAATGCCCGCAGCACATGAGAAACAACATCAGGCGCTCGTAGTGTGCCGCTTTGGTTGAGGATATGGACGACTTTTCCTGCTTGCCCAACATTTTCGGGCAATCGAAAACGACGAGCTACAGGATAATCCCAACGCCGGACAAAAAATTCTTCGCGTTTCGAGTCAACAACTATAGCGTGATTAACATCGCTCGACCAACTCCAAGAAACAGGGCGGTCTTTCAACTGATCGGCGTCGTCACAGATGGATAAGGCGAAGCTGGCTTTTCCATCCATCAAAACAGCGTGGCTTCCTGGTTCATTTTTCGCCAACGCATCCGGGAACATCGGAACATAAACCAGCCCTAACGCTCGTGACCACGAACGCGCATCGTTAGGATTCCAGTCACCTGATTGCATAGCGAATGGTAAATGTTGTGTTCGACTTTTCCAACATCAATTCTCGACTCCCGCATCGAGCCGCAGCAGGCAATGGCCGAAGTCCACCACGGCTACGCCGGGCGTGGGAAGATATTGCCGCACGAGCTGATAGACGCCGCCGCGCCCTCGCTCCAGCAGCCCCGCCCTGTGCAAGACGTGCAAATGTTTGATGCCGCTTTCGTAGCTGCACCCGCCGACCGCCGCCAGTTCGGCAATCGTCCGCGCCTCGCCGCAGGTCAATTCCTTGAGCATCTTCCAGCGGGACAACTGGCTGATGGCTCGAAGCGATTGTTGGAGGTCGGGCAACGGCCTGCCCGCGACATTTTTGGGAGTTCCAGCATCTGGATTCATGCGGAAAACCTTAAAAACCGAGCATCTGGATGTCAATAACGGATTTCTTCTTCTGTCGGCAGGATTGCTTTATATTCAAGCAGGAATGCTTTTTAATTAAGCAGTATAGATTACTACTCCGGCGGGATGGAATTGTAATGCGGCGGGAATACTTCTTTAATCGGCGGGAACGCTTTATTTTCCGGCGGGAATGTTTATTTAGTAAGCGGGATTGCTTTATTTATCGGCAGGAATGCTATTTTCGTCGGCAGGATGGCTTTTTACTCCGGCGGGGTCGCTTTTGGTGTCGGCGGGGTTGCTGTTTATCATGGCAAGGAATCAAATC
>CAYPTV010000366.1:0-3712 GCA_964413505.1 uncultured Bifidobacteriaceae bacterium
GTCATCGCCAAGGCTCATCCATGTCACCCGAACACGTCGCGACTGCTGGCGGAAGAAGCGATTGCCGCCGTGCTCGAAACTGGTTTGCCGTCGGCAACGGTGCAGATGATTTACCACCTCGCGCCGGAAGACGGATTGCGTCTTGCCGCTGATCCGCGATTGGGTGCGGTCGGTTTTACCGGCAGCCGCGCGGCGGGAATGAAGTTGAAAGCCGCCGCCGATGCCGTCGGCAAGCCGGTTTACCTTGAGATGTCGAGTTTGAATCCGGTCGTGATTTTGCCCGGCGCGTTGGCGGAGCGCGGCGCGAAAATAGTTGAGGAATTCACCGGCAGTTGCCTGATGGCGAACGGACAATTTTGCACGAGCCCGGGACTTACAATTTTATTCGCAAGCAACGAAGCCGAACAATTCATCGCGGGCGTGAAGGCAAAATTGGAAAGCTCGACGCCGGGAACTCTGTTGTCGTCCGGTGTCGCCCGCAACCTGACCGCGAGCGTGAAAACGTTGCAATCGGCAGGCGCGGAACTTGTCACCGGCGGTTCGGCGCTGGCGGGAAACAAATTTGCGAACACGCTGCTGCGAGTGAGCGGCGCGCAATTTCTGGCCGCGCCGGAAAAATTGCAGACGGAGGCATTTGGCAACGCATCGCTGATCGTCGTGGCAAGCGACGCCGCCGAGTTGGATAAGATTCTCGCGCATCTTGAAGGCAATCTCACCGGCGGCATTTACTCGGACACGAGCGGCGGCGACGAGACGCTTTATGAAAAGTTTGCGCCGCTGCTGCGTTCGCGGGTTGGCCGCTTGCTCAACGACAAGATGCCCACGGGCGTGGCTGTTTCTCCGGCGATGAATCACGGTGGCCCGTTTCCAGCGACGGGGCATCCGGGATTTACCGCCGTTGGAATTCCCGCGTCGCTGCGTCGCTTTGCGGCGTTGCACTGCTACGACAACGTGCGCCCAGCGCGGCTGCCCGCCACGTTAAAAAACACGAATCCAAACGGCCGGATGTGGCGTCTCATAGACGGCAACTGGTCACAAGGCGACGTCAGTGCCTGAATGCAAAACCTCACATTGATGAATATGAAAGGCAAACTTCCGTTGTTGATTATCTTAGGCCTGCTCGGCTTTGTGGAATTTACCCGCGCACAGGATGCCACGAACAAGCCGGCGATTTTTGTCTGCGGCGATTCGACGGCAAAGAACAACGGCAGAGGCAAAAATGGCGAACCCATGGTTGGCTGGGGCACGCCCATTGCAGGATATTTTGATCCCGGGAAGGTGGCCGTTAAAAATGTCGGCCACGCCGGCCAGTCGAGCCGCACTTATTACACCGGCGACTGGCCGAAGGTTCTTCCGCAGATTCAGGCCGGCGATTTCATGCTGCTGGTGTTCGGCATCAACGACGGCGGCCCGCCGCGCACCGCCCGGGATCGCGGTTCCGTTCCAGGCATCGGCGACGACACCGTTGACATCCAGCGTGCCGACGGCACGACGGAGACTGCGCACACTTACGGTTGGTATATGTCCAAGATGGCCACGGACGCGGAAGCGAAGGGCGCGCACGTCATTTTGCTGACCGTCACCACGCGCAACATCTGGAGCAATCCGAAGGTGAAGTTTAATGACGCAACTCCAATTGATCCGCTGCCCGCCGATTACGATCCCAAGCAGGATACGATTGAGCGCGGCACCGACAGAGGCCAATACACGCAATGGACAAAAGACCTCGGCGCGAAGCTGCACCTGCCCGTGTTTGACCTCACCGATTTCTGCGCCGACAAATACGAGGTGATGGGCCGCGAGGCGGTGAACAAACTTTACAGCGACCACAACCATACTTATGCGCCCGGCGCGGAAATCGTCGCCGAATCCATCGTCTCCGGCCTCAAGGCTTTAAAGGACAGCCCGTTCGTCCCTCTGCTTTCGGAAAATGGCAGGGCCGTCAAGCCCGCCGACGCGAAGTATGTGAGCGACAATTCACCCGCCAAATAGGACGCCATGAAATTTTTTGCAGCCCGACTGCTGTTCTGCCTTCTGACCGCCGCACCTGCTTTTGCTGCGGAAATTTCGACCAATGCCCTTCCGCCCGCCGAATTTCCCGTCACGATTCAGGTTCATGCCGGGCAGCCGAAGGGCGAACTGACGCCGGTCTGGCGCTTCTTCGGCGCGGATGAGCCGAACTATGCCACGATGAAGGATGGCAGGAAACTCATTGGTGAACTTGGCGCGCTTGACCCGGGGAAGGTTTATTTCCGAACGCATAATCTCCTTTGCTCCGGCGACGGGACGCCGGCGTTCAAGTGGGGTTCCACCGGGGTTTATTCCGAGGACGCCGACGGCAATCCCATTTACAACTGGAAAATTCTCGACGAAATTTTCGACACGTATCTGACGAACGGCGTGCGGCCTTACGCGCAGATTGGTTTCATGCCGGAGGCGCTGTCAATCCATCCGGAGCCGTATCAACATCACTGGAAGCCGGGCGACAAATACAGCGACATCGAAACCGGCTGGGCGTATCCGCCGAAGGATTATGCGAAGTGGGGCGAATTGGTTTACCAGTGGGTGAAGCATTGCGTCGCGCGCTATGGCGAGGCCGAGGTGAAGACTTGGTATTGGGAGGTTTGGAACGAGGCAAACGGCTCCTACTGGAAGGCGAAGCCGCAGGAATTTTACAAGCTGCACGATTTCGCGGTGGACGCCGTGCGCCGCGCGTTGCCGGGAGCCAGGGTTGGCGGGCCGGATGCCGCCGGTGCCGGCGGCCAGTGGACGCGCGATTTCCTCGACCATTGCCTGCACGGGACAAATTACGCGACCGGCAAGATCGGCACGCCGATTGACTTCGTCTCCTTCCACGCCAAAGGCTCGCCCACGTTCACCAACGGCTTCGTCCGCATGGGCATGGCGAACCAGTTGCGCGCGATGGATTCCGGCTTCGGCATCATCGCGTCGTATCCCGAATTGAAAAACATCCCCGTCATCATCGGCGAGTCCGACCCGGACGGCTGCGCGGCATGCACCGGCGCCCAGCTCGGCTACCGCAACACGACGATGTATTCCAGCTACACCGCCGCGAGCTTTCCCCGCGCGCTGGAACTTGCGGAAAAACACGGCGTGAACCTCCAGGGCGCGCTGACGTGGGCGTTTGAATTTGAAGACCAGCCGCCGTTCGCCGGCTTCCGGCAGCTTGCCGGCGACGGGATTGATCTGCCTGTGCTGAATGTTTTTCGGATATTCGCAAAAATGGGCGGCCGGCGCGTCGCGGTGGAAAGCAGCGCGGGACTTGACGCGGACACAATCCGCCGGTCCGGCGTGCGCGACAATCCCGATGTCTCCGCGCTCGCCAGCCTGGACAAAAACAAATTATGCGTCCTCGTCTGGCATTATCACGATGACGACGTGCCCGGCCCGGCTGCGGCGGTGGATGTGACGCTGGACGGACTGCCGTTCGCCGGCGGTTCCGCCACCCTGACGCAATACATCATTGACGCCGGCCACAACAATTCCTACGAGGCATGGTTGAAAATGGGTTCGCCGATGCAGCCGACGCCGGAGCAATACGCGCAACTGGAAAAAGCCGGCCAGCTTGCCGAAATTGGCGACCCGGAAAAGATTCAGGTGGAACAGGGCAGCGCGACAGTGCATTTGAAGCTGCCGCGACAGGCCGTGTCGCTGCTGGTGCTGGAATGATGGCTGGCTCCGTAAGTTTTTT
>CAYPTV010000367.1:0-3706 GCA_964413505.1 uncultured Bifidobacteriaceae bacterium
GCGATTCCCACGTCGGCTCGAACGGCCCGGCGGCGATCTTGCGTCCGCTGGAAGACGTGACGAACGACTTCGGCGTGGAAGAAACACAGCCCGACCAGAGCGGCGCGGTCAAACCGGCAACTCCGGCGAGCGCGGATGTTTTCAGGAATTTTCGGCGCGTGAATGAATTTTTCATGTGATGGATTTTTATGTTTGGATTTTACTGCGGAATGCGGAGTGGACGGAATCATTTGCCGGCAAGGGACGTTCCAGCAGCGTATTGAAAGTGACAAAATAAAGCGGCGCATCGAAACGCTGGAAAATGACCGGCAAACGCGGCGGGATTTCTTTGAGCTTGCGTTCCATGATTGGAAAAACATTAACGCCTTCAAGCTGTAGTGTCGAGCCTCCTGTAAGATTTTGGTTGCTCGAAGATTGAGCCGGCGGCTCGACGCTGCACCAGACGCACGCGCGCAACTCCGGCAATGTGCCCGGCTGTTGACACACAATTTTGACGGATGCGCCGTCACCTCACAACCGCAGCAGGCAGAAACCGAAATCAACCGTGCGGCCCGTGGGCGTTGTCGCCACCGGCACCGACGGCATCAGCGAATAGAGCATCCGCCGGCCGTCCTGAGGATCAGGCTTCACCGCCAGCAACCCCGCCGCGCGCATCAATACCAGGTGCTTGAGCGTGGCGTCGAGCCGCAAACGGGCATGACCTTTGAGGCTTGTCGCGCAGAGAGATCCGCCGCCCGTCAGCGCCGTCAGCATCCGCCGCCGCGCCGGGTCCGCGAGGATTTTATAGATGGCATCCGTGTCCCACGGGGAAACATTGGGGACCGGCACAAGGGGAAGTGCGGCGTCGGGCATCCCTGAATCTTTCAAAAATATCCGCCTTCGCGCAAGCCAACATTCCGGTGCGATAAATAAATCCCGCCAACATGAAAATAAAAGTTGCGAAGCTTCTCAAAAAGTTCGCCGAACCGAAACTGCGCTCCCCCAGGTTTCTTGAATCATCACCCGAACCAAAAATGTGATTTTGAAACCTTCTTAACATCGGTGACGAACAGAAAATACAATCTGCCAAGCTCCTTGAAATTGGCGATGAACGGTTCGTTGGGTTCAAAAAACTCTTTTTAGGAGGCGACGAACGGATAATGCAAGCCCCAAAACTCCTTAATCAATGTGACGACCGAAGAATACAATCCCCCAGCCTCCTTAAAATAGGCAGCGACCGAAGAATACAATCTAAAAAACTCCTTAACATAGGCGACGAACCGATAATGCAATCCTAAAAGCTCCTTAAACTAGGTGGCGACCGAAGAATACAATCCTCAAGCCTCCTTAAACTAGGACCCGAACCGATAATACAAGCCCCAAAGCTCCTTAAACTAGGCGACGACCGGAAAATACAATCTGAAAAACTCCTTAAGATAGGCGACGACCGGATGATGCAAGCCCCAAAACTCCTTAAACTAGGACCGGAGCGAATGATAGAAGCTGCAAAGCTCCGCAATCATGCTGGTTTTTATTGAATAGGATCATTTTTCCCCCATTTTGACCGATATTTTACAAAATTGACGGTTGCACGGCAGTTTTGCCATGCCAATGAGCGGCATAGCGGTGTAACCGAGCAACTTTGGCAATGTGACTAACGGGTCGTCAGGCTGCCACAGAGTGGCGGTGGAAATTAGCCGGGGACAATGTCCCCGGTTGCCATGAAGAATGAATCACGTCCCGGGAGGGACGGAGGAAGTTTCCGCCGTCCCTTCAGGACGTGTGGTGATCGTGCGCCAGCAACCCGGCACGCTGTGCCGGGCTAATATCCGATGTCCCTTTCGGGACGCCACGACGCATCAACGGGTCAGCACAAATTCCATGAACGAGACATCGTGCGGATGTTTATCGCGACAATTGTTGTAGAGTCGAGCCTGTGGCTCGAACTGATTCGGCCACAGGCCGAACGCTACACCTGAAACCACACGCTCCCGGCTCTGGCAGCGCGCTTAACTGGTCGGGCACAAATTGATTCTTCCGAAAAATATCATTGAACGGGGCATCAGGCGGATACTTATCTCTATAGTTGTTGTAGCGTCGAGCCTGTGGCTCGATTCTCGGCACGCAGTGCCGACGCTACACCCGATCAATCAAATGAATTTCGCCTTGATATGGCCAGTCTTCCGGTTGCGCAACCAGCTTTGCCCGCACCGGATTGCGCCAGACGTAATCCCATTTCTGCGCATAACTTTCATCGCGCCGCAGCAGGTGGTCGAAAAATCCCGGCTGCCAGAAACTTTTCAGCTTCGATTGTAGCGTCGAGCCTGCGGCTCGCTTCAGTTGTAGTGTCGAGCCTGTGGCTCGATCTTCGGCGCGCAGAGGAACGGTTGTCGGTTTGTGTCCAAGCTGCGTCAAGGTTTTGCCCAGACATTGTTTCAATCCGGTTTCCCACCGTCGCAACGTCATGTCGCGTCCGATGCGGACAAAAACGTGGATATGATCAGGCATCAAAACATAACGCCCCGTCGCCACATTGAATTCCAATCCGCGCCCTGCATAGCTGCGGAATGCAGCATGGACGGAATCATTCGCGAGCAACGGGCGTTTCAGCAGCGTGTTGAAAGTGACAAAATAAAGCGGCGCATCGAATTGCTGAAAGATGACGGGCAAACGCGGCGGCGTTTCTTTGAACTTGCGTTCCATGATTTGAAAATCATTAACGCTTTTGGGTTGTAGTGTCGAGCCTGTGGCTCGATTTCGTTGTAGAGTCGAGCCTGCGGCTCGAAAGATTCGGCCATAGGCCGAACGCTACACCAGACAACGCCCGCGCACGCAACTCCGGCAACGCGCCCAACTGGTCGAGCACAAATTCTTTGAACGTGTCGTCAGGCACTATTTATTTATCGTTGTCATGGAGACGTATGATTTGGCAGCGTCGGCGGTTTCCAAATGGTGTAATCGCTTGGCACTTCAAAAATTGCAGGGTCAACCGGTTCTTCCTTTATCGAAACCAGAGTCGTCGTGATTGTCTGCACGAATTGTGTCATTGTAACAGTCATCTTTGATTTCACCAGTATGCCCGGCAAAGAATTCATTGTGGGCTGCATACCATTACCTAAAATAGAGACATCCGCTTTCTCAAATTGGGCAAAATATGGCTTAATTTTTTCATAATTAGGAAAATCTTTGGCAATCCAAAGAACTTCGGTCATCCCGTTTGTGCCAACCCAAAATCGTTTAGGAGCAGACCAGTTGTAAATTTCCGCAGCGTAACCGCCTATTTTTTCGGATTTGCCGGTATCCGACGGTTGTGACAGTGCAGCATCATTGTCTCTAGCATCTTTTCGTTTCATGTTCTTTGTGAATGTCTTTTGCGGATGCATCAAAATGAAGGAGTCGCCCGTTTTTCCATCTTTAATCATACTCATGTCTCCGGATTCTCCGCCAACGGTATCTTGCCGAATTTTATCTCCGTGTATTTTTATCGTCATGGTCAAGATGTTGGTCTGATTTCCAAAGCTCACCTGTTCTTGCATAACCAAATCTGCCCGCACAGCAACGATGGTTGAAATTAGAATGAGGAGCGTGATTTTATATTTCATAACAGGATTATCTTTTCTGCGCTTCCTTCGCCCAGGTGTCTTTCAAAGTGATTGTCCGATTGAAAATTAGTTTTTGCGAGTTGGAATCCTTGTCCAAGGTGAAATATCCGATGCGCTCGAATTGA
>CAYPTV010000368.1:0-3705 GCA_964413505.1 uncultured Bifidobacteriaceae bacterium
AGTCCAAGCTTGTGGAGCTTGTTGTTGCGGGTTCGAATCCCGTCGGCCACCCCATTTCTTTTCAATGATTCGTCCCGCGACTTTTCAAGGCACCATGATCTATCGTCAACTTTGGCTCCTGGCTGCGGTTTTTGGATTTGCAACGGGCGTCGTCCGCGGCGGGCCGGATGATTTTCCGCTGGTGCAGCAGCATTGGCTGGAGACACGCACCGCTCATTTCAACATTTACAGTTGCGGGACGCCGCAGGAAATTTACAAGCTCGCCGGCCGTCTGGAGCAATTTTGGGAGGCTTACTCGCTGCTTGCCGGCACAAGGGCTGTCGCCTCGCCGCCGGTCTTGGTGCTGGCTTTTCCAGACCACGAATCCATGAGGCCGTTTCTGCCTCTTTATCAGGGCAGGCCGGGCAACCTGGCGGGGTTTTTTGCGCGCGGCAGCGATGAAAACCTGATCGTTCTGAACTTGCCCGGCAGCGACGAGGATTCTTCCGGCATGGATGTCATCTTTCACGAATACGCCCATTTGTTGTTCCGGCGCAACGACCTCATCTGGCCGCTGTGGTTGAAGGAGGGCATGGCCGAAATTTATTCCACATTTGAGACGCGCGGATACGAAGCTCAAATTGCCGGCCCGATTGAGCATCATTTGCGCCTGCTCGCGCAGGAACCGCTCATGCCGCTGCGTGAATTGTTTTCCGTCACGCACGATTCGCCGCAATATAATGAAGCCACGCGCCAGGGAATCTTTTACGCCGAATCCTGGCTGCTGGCGCACTTCCTGATGGCCGGCGACAATCCCGGCTACAAAATCCGATTCGGACAATTCACCGCGCTGCTCCGCGAAGGCCAGGCACCCGAACAGGCTTTCACCAATGCGCTGAACACCAGTTTGGCGGCAATGGAAACACAACTGCGCCGCTATCTCGAACGCGGCGTTATCGAGCCGGTTGAATTGAAACTGCCGTCGGCCGTTTCCGCTCCAGTGTCCGCGACCACCCGCATCCTCACGCCGGTGGAAATTTATTTCCGGCTGGGCGACGAACTTTTGCGGATTGACCGTCCCGATGCCGCCAGTTCTTATTTTGCACAGGCTCAAAAACTCGCGCCGGCCAGCCCGCTGCCTTACGAGGGGCTGGGCCTGGTCGCCGCGCAAGCCGGGCAGACCGACGAAGCGTTGAAGGAACTGAGGGCGGCAATGCAACACGGCTCGGCCAGTTTTCTGGTTCATTACACTTATGCGCGGGAAAAATACCGGCAGACCGCCGATTCGCAGGGCCGCTATGCGCCGCTAAAAAGTCAGGACGCGGCGGAGATTCGCAATGAACTGGAAACGTCGCTGAAATTGATGCCGGATTTCGGCCCGGCGCACGAGCTGTCCGGGTTTTTTGAAATGGTCCAGGGCGAAAACCTGGCGGAAGCGGAGCGACATTTGAAACTGGCCGTCCAGCTTGAGCCGGAAAATCCCGCGTATTTGTTCACGTTCGCCCAATTGCAATTCAGAAGCAACAATGCCGCCGCCGCGCGCCGGACTCTGGAAACGCTGATTCTGCCCAATGTTGAACCCAAGCTCCGGGCGCAGGCCGCCGAAATGCTTCAGGAAATTGGCCGCAACGGAAATTGACGACGTCGTCGTTTTTTCCGCAGTTGAAATTTCGTCACAATTGTGAAACATTTTCGCGTCCGGTTCGTCCTATTTCCGGGAATTAAATGTTTGGTGGTCTGGGAATCAGAGTGCGCACGCTTTACAACATCCTGTTCACGATTTTTTTCGCGGTGTCCGCGCCATATTATTTCTGGCGGATGCGGCGGCGCGGCAACTGGCGCCCGGGCTTCCGCGAGCGCTTCGCGCACTATCATTCCGAACTCAAGCAGGCGCTTACCAACCGCCACACGGTTTGGATTCACGCCGTCAGCGTCGGCGAGGTCAACCTGTGCACGCAGCTCATCCGTGCGCTTGAACCGCGCGCGCCCAACGTCAAGTTCGTCGTGTCCACCACCACGACGACGGGCATGGCCGAATTGCGCCGGCGGCTGCCGAGGCACGTCAGCAAGATTTATTATCCAATTGACCGCCGGAAATTCGTCGCGCGCGCGCTCGCAATCGTCAACCCGCAGGCCATTGTGCTGGTCGAGGCTGAAATCTGGCCGAATTTCCTCTGGCGCGCACAGCAAATCCGCGTCCCGGTTTTTCTGGCCAATGCGCGGATCTCCGACAAATCATTCCGCGGCTACAAACGGTTTGGATTTTTGTTCCGTCCGCTGTTCGCCTCGTTCGCGGGCGTCGGCGCGCAAAATGAAGAGGATGCCGCGCGGCTGCGCGAAGTCGGCTGCCGGCCCGAAGCCGTCCGCGTCGTGGGTAATTTGAAATTCGACGCGGCGAAGCTGGAGGAACGCTTCACGCTCGACGTCCCGGCGATGCTGCGCCAGCTCGGCGTGCCGCCGGACGCACAAATCGTGGTTGCCGGCAGCACGCACGACGGCGAGGAAATCATCCTGGCGGAAACTGCGCGGCGGCTGCGGTCGCGGTTCCCGAAATTGTTCCTCGTGCTTGTGCCGCGCCATTTCGAGCGCTGCCGCGAAGTGGCCCGCAAGCTGCGGGAACAGAATGTGAAAATGATCCACCGCACCGAGATTTCAAAAAACACGCGGTTCGGGCCGGGCGAGGTGGAATGCCTGCTGGTCAACACCACGGGCGAGCTGCGTTTTTTTTACGAATGCGCGACGGTCGTGTTTGTCGGAAAAAGCCTGACGGCGATGGGCGGGCAAAATCCCATCGAGCCAGGCGCGCTGGGCAAGGCGATGGTTTTCGGGCCGAACATGCAGAATTTCGCGGATGTCACGCGCAGCTTCCTCGCCCAAAACGCGGCGTTGCAGGTGCGCGACCCGGATCAGTTGGAAAACGGGCTGCGCGAACTGCTCGCGGATGAAAACCGCCGCAACGAGCTGGGCAAAAACGCGCTGAAAGTCGTCCGCGAAAATCTCGGCGCGGTCGAGCGCACGGTGGAAATGATTTTGGAGCAGTTAAGACCGCGGGGAATTTTCATCACGCCGAAAAAATAATTTCACTGCCCGCTTGACGAAGCCGGACCGGCTTTTCATATTCCATATGCTTTCGGTCGCGCGCCGGAAACTTGAGCCGTATGTCTAAAACAAAGGATCGCAAGGCTGGAGCAAATTCATCCCTGAAAAAGGGCGGTCGCCGAGCCGCAATTTCAGCCGGCCAGCTTGCAGACTCCGCCTCAAATAAAAATCCCGGCGCAGTCTTGCCAGGCAATCCGGACACGGAGCTTTCCGAAAAAATCAAGGATCTGGTCCGGCTCGCGCAGGAACAGGGCCATTTGACCTACAACGACATCAACGAGGTGCTGCCCGAAGATGTCGTGACACCGGAAAAATTGGACGAGGTCTTTTCCAAGCTGCGGGCGCTGGAAATCGAGATCGTGGACCAGGCGGACGCGGACAATGTCAGGAAGCCGGATGGCGACGAGGAAGACAACCCCCAGCTCGACACGCTTGACGACCCGGTGCGGATGTATCTCCGCCAGATGGGGCTGGTCGCATTGCTGACACGTGAGCAGGAAGTGGAAATTTCCAAGCGCATCGAGGCCGCCGAGACCGAAATCAGCAAAATCATTTACAGCCTCGGTTTTGCCGGCAAGGAACACATCGCGCTCGCGGAAAAGCTCCTGGCCGACCCGCCGCGCGAGC
>CAYPTV010000369.1:0-3679 GCA_964413505.1 uncultured Bifidobacteriaceae bacterium
CCGTGGGGCAATCCCTACATCATCAGCATGGATTTGAATTATGACGAGCAGTGCAAGGACGCGTTTTATTCCCTGACCGCCGTTTCTGGCCCGAACGGAAATACCAGTCCGGGTTTGAATGGATTGGTTAATCCAAATGGAACCGCCGATAATTTTCAATTCCACGCCAAGGTCATGGTCTGGTCAGCCGGGCCGGATAAAAAAACCGACACTGCTTCCGCAGCCAACGCCGGCGCAAACAAAGACAACGTTTTAAGCTGGCAGTGAAACTTCCATTTACGATTTACGATTTACGATTTACGATTTGTAGAAAATCGGGTAGGGCGGTCAGTCCTCTGACCGCCGCCGGCGCGCACGGAGTGACACGCCCTACCGCGCTCAATCGTCAATCGTCAATCGTCAATCATAAATTCCCAGGCGCATTCACGCTGGTCGAAATGCTGGTGGTGATTTCCATCCTCGGCATCCTCGCCGGGCTGGCCGTGCCTGCGCTGAAAAACATCGGCAAGTCCGACGCCAACATCAGCGCGTCCCGGCAGTTGCTCGACGACGTGGGCCGTGCGCGGCAAAAAGCCATCGCCAATCACACGACCGTCTATATGGTCTTTGTGCCGACGAATTTCTGGGGCAATTTCACGGCGGCGGAGACGAGCATGGCCGCGACCACCAATCTCATAGACAAGCAGTTGAGCGGCTACACCTTCGTCAGCCAGGGCGCGGTCGGCGACCAGCCGGGGCGTCATCAATGGAATTATCTTGAGCCGTGGCAGTCGCTGCCGTCCGGGACGTTCATCGCGGCGCAAAAATTTGCCGGCACAAATCAAATCGCTTCATATGGCATTTCACAATTCCATTACACGAACTCCATTCCATTTCCGACCGCGACAAACATTAACATTATTAATCCTGTATGGCTGCCCTACATCGCGTTCAATTACCTCGGCCAGCTAACGGTTGACGGCGTGAACCTCGCCACCTCCCACGAATACATTCCGCTCGCGCACGGCAGCGTGAGCTTTGGAATTGACCCCGCCACCAAGGCACCGCAGTTGACCCCCGTCAATCCCGGCGATGTCACAGAAGTTCTGCCCGGCAACAGCACCGGCCCGTCCTACAACATCATTGACATTGACCCGCTGACGGGACGCGCAACCCTGCAATTTCAAAAAGTGCAATGAAGATTTACGCAGGCATATCGAACGAAGGTAGGGCGGGCAGTCCCCTGCCCGCCGGACTTTCGGATGACGCCGGCGCGCACGGAGTGACGCGCCCTGCCTCGGCTTTCACCATGGTCGAGGTCGCCATCAGCCTGGCCATCATCGGCATCGCGCTCGTCGGCATCATCGGCACGCTGCCGATCGGCCTGCACGCCCAGCGCGACAACCGCGAGAATACCGTCATCGCCCAGGACGCGACCGTTTTCACCGAGGCCATCAGCAAGGGCGCAAGCGGCGCGAACGACCTGACCAATTATGTTTTTCTCATTACAAATTCATGGACACTGTTTGACTCTGCTGGCGCTGTAAAAAATACCGGCGGAAACAGCTACACTTACAACGCCGCTTCCGCTTATGGAACGCCGGTTCCTTTTATGGAAATCACAAATGGCGGGAACATCGTGGGCTTGTTGAGCACGCCCGAATACACGGATTCAACAAACTTCAATCCCATCAATAACATTTTCAGCGGCGGTTACAGCAACCACGTCGTCGCCTACGTCCGCTCCATCAGCGGGCCGGCGGTGGAAAAGCCGCCGCAGGACAATCCGCTCTTGCAGCAGGATTCCTTCAGCTACCGCGTCTTTTGCGTCAACGCGCCGGTCGCGGCCGCCGGCCCAAATTCCAGCTTGCAGGCAAACCTCCACGAACTGCGCCTGACGTTTGAATGGCCGCAGCAGCCCAACGGCGCGGTCGGCAACGGACGCGCGACCTATCGCGCGCTGATCGCCGGGCGGCAGATGACAACCAATTTTGTCGCGGGCAATTATTTGTATTTTTACCAGCCGCAGTCGTTCACCAGCACACCGTGAAAAATAAATTGCACATGACGAACAAAGGCAGGGTGGTCAGTCCCCTGCCCGCCGGACGTTCGCATGGCGGCGGCGCGCACGGAGTGACGCGCCCTACCGGTTCAATCGCAAATCGCAAATCGCAAATCGCAAATGGCTTCACCCTCGTCGAGGTGATGGTCGTGGTCGTGCTGCTCTCGCTCATCGTCGTCGTGCTCATGGGAGTGTTCAACAGCACGCAGACGGCCTTCCGCGCCAGCGTCACCCAGACCGACGTGCTGGAGGGCGGCCGCGCGGCGATGGACCTGATGGCGCAGGATTTGAAGACCATGGCCCCCTCGCTGGGCGCAAGCAACGGCGCCGTGAATTTTTTCGCGGCCAACAATCCCAATTATTCGCCCCTCGTCCAGTCGCTGACCGCAAGTCCGGGCAATATGCAGCGGACTTATGTGCTCCAGCAATTTTTTGTTTTGAGCAGGGTGAACCAGTCTTGGACCGGCACGGGTTATGTCGTCGTCACCAATTCCGCGCAGGGAAATCTTTATTCGCTTTACCGTTTTTCCATGACGACGAACGTGTCGGCATTCAACAGCCCGGCGCAGCTTTACACCAATTTTTTAACCGTTTCCTATACGAATTCACCGCCCTGGAGCCATTTGATTGACGGCGTTGTGGAGTTGCGCGTGCGTGCCTTCGATGACAATGGCGGTTGGATGACCAACACCCTGAATTTTGCCGGCGGACAGACAAACAAAAACAACAATGTTCTGTTCCTGCCGCCCGCTTCCGGCGAAACCGGATTTTACATGTTCAGCAACACGCTGCCCGCGTCCGTGGAAATCGAAATGGCGACGTTTGAAGACCGCACGTTGCAGCGCGCCGGATCCTTCGGTTCGTATCAGGGCGCGACCAATTACCTTGCCGGCCAGAATCAGTCCGGCAAGGTCCACGTTTTCCGCCAGCGCATCTCAATTCCCAATGTTGACCCGTCCGCATACCAATGAAAATTAATTCCAATCAAGAAGCTGGAAGCGAGAAGCTAGGAGCGAGAAGGACATATCTTCTAACTTCTAACTTCAACCTTCTAACTTCTTCGCGGCGCAGCGGCATCGCCCTCATCATCACGCTCATCCTCCTGTCCGTCACGCTCGTCATGGCGCTCGCGTTCCTCGCCATCAGCCGGCGCGAAAGCAGTTCCGTGACGACGGCGGGCGACACCGCCACCGCGCGACTCGCCGCCGACTCCGCGCTCGCCAACGCCGAGGCGCAGGCCATGGCCAACGTCCTTTCCACGACCAATCCCTACAACTTCGGCCTGCTCGTCTCGACGAATTACATCAATCCGAACGGGTTTGCGCTCGGTTTCAACAATGTCAATTATGATTATACAGCCGCCGCTGGGAACCCGCGCTTAAGTCCGACGGAATTTTTGGAAAACCTCACCAACCTTTGGTATAGCCCGCGCCCGCCGGTTTTTGTGCCCAGCCCGCAGGGCAATTATGCCAGCCCGTTGAGTTACGATTTCCGTTTCTACCTCGATCTGAACCGCAACGGGAAATTCGACACCAACGGCGTTGTTGGCAATTTCGATTCAGGGAATAATTTGCTCGGCACCAGCCTTCAGGTCGGCGACCCGGAATGGATCGGCGTGCTGGCGCATCCAGACCAGCC
>CAYPTV010000370.1:0-3674 GCA_964413505.1 uncultured Bifidobacteriaceae bacterium
GCTTCGTGAAATTCAAACCGCAGACGCCGCTGCGCGAAATCATCCGGCTGACGGCGGAATAAAAAGTGAATTCGCTCTGTTGACTTCCAGCATATCCAGTGATAATTACATTTCCTCGTCGAACTTATTGGAACTAAACTAAAGATTTTTATGAAAAAATGTATTAAAATAATTATTTCCGCTCTCTTCCTTTTAATGATTTACATGATCTGTAACAAGTCAAGCTCATCAAATATACAAGGAAAATATCAACAGGAAGACGACTCTAGTAATTATATTATGATCATGGATAAAAACAGTTGGGCTAGTGTTACAGGGCATGGTGGCGACTACACGCTTAATGGCAACGGCATCATTCTTAAAGACTCATTGACCGGAGCTTCTCAGTCAGGAATTTTGATGGGCAATACGATTGTCATCCTTCAACAAGAAAAAAATATTCGATTTACAAAACAATGATGGTTTTATGTTTCGTTTTGAAAATTTCCAAAAACAGAATATGTCGCTCCTGACGGAGCTGAAAAATTCTCCGGCCAATTTTCTACAAAGATGCCGCGCCTACGGCGCTAAAATATAATTCCTTCGCGCTTGAGCAAACTGCGTTTCCAATCCAATCCGCCGGAGAAGCCGCCGAGTTTTTTGTTCGCGGCCAGAACGCGATGGCACGGAACCAAAACCGGAACCGGATTCGCGCCGCACGCACCGCCCACGGCGCGGACGGCCTTGGGTTTGCCAATCGCCGCCGCGATTTCGCCGTAGCTTTTCGTGTTGCCGGGGGAAATTTTCAACATCTGCCGCCAAACGAATTTTTGAAAATCCGTTTTGCCCGTCCAGTCGAGTGGCGGCAGTTTTGATTTTTTCCCGGCAAGAATATTTTTCAGCGCGGTTTCGGTCGTGCTGTGCCATTTCTTAATTTGTAGGAGACGACGTGAGGAGTCTCTGACTGAAGAAATTTGAGACTCGTTACCTCGTCTCCTACGATTTGATTTTGGGAAAAATAATTCAGCCAATCCATTTTCAGAATAGCGCGCGACAAATTTTCCATCGCGCGTGGAGATTGGCAGTTCGACAAAATTATTTTTCATGCGATTCAACGATTTGACATTTCAACGGTTTCAATGGCCGTGGAGCCAGACCAAAAGCGTGCCGAGCAGAAGCAGGAACAGGGCGGCGGCAAGAACGATGAATCGTCTGCGCGCAATGCGTTTCTCGTAGCGCATCGGGCGCAGGCCGTGGACACCGCCGGCGGCGAGGTAATTCACGAGGCGCGGATTGTTTGTCGTTGGGCCGCGAAAGTGATTCTGCAGCCGTCCCCACAGTGCGGGCAGGTCGTATTTGCGGACGCCGAGTTCGTTGTAGCGGTCGCGCGGGTCGGCTTCCGGCTGGAAAGTCGTCGTATTCACTTCCTCAAAAACCGGCTCGTGCGAAACCGGTTTTGGCACGGACGGCGGCTCTGGCTTCCGGGAAACGGTTGCGCCATGCGGAATCGTGGTGGAGCGCAGTTTTGGTTTCGCGGACGAGCTTTGCAACTGGCCGTCGAGTTTTTTGATCTCGGATTCGAGCGAGGCGATCTGGTCGTTGAGCAGGCGTGCGCGTTCGGAAATCGGGTCGCCCTGCCTGGACTTTTTCTTCACGAACGCCATACGAAAAAATCAATGACGCAACAAAATCGCGATGAAAACGCCCAGCGCGCCGAGCGCGACAATCAGCAGCGGCCATGTCATCGCAAGGCCGATTTTGCAAAGCTCGCCGAAACTCAAATTGGCGAACGGGGAAGCTGCCGGTTGCGGCGCGGATCCGGTTTCGGATTTTTTCTGCGCGGATTCGCCGGCGAGCGCGGGCAGTTTCAGGCGCGCGGAATTCCATTCCATGCGCGCGTTTTCGACAATCGTGAGCGCGCGCGTCAGTTCCATCTGGAAATTTTCCTTCGTCCACGTTTCGTCGCGGACGTTCTGGATTTTTTCGAGCGCACCACGAAAGTCGGCGAGCGTTTTGATCATTTGTTCGGAATCGCGGCGCGCGTTGAACTCGGCTTCTTCGAGCAAGCCGAGTCCGCGCGTGAGGTTCTGGACCATTTCCTGGCGGCCGTTTTGAAATTCGAGCTGGCGGCGGCGCAATTCTTCAAGCGAGGCGCGTTCGCGTTCCAAATCCTCCTGCGCTCGCTTCAGCTCGGCGAGTTTCTGCTGCGCCTCGACGACCTTGCGGTCCACCTCATCGCGCGTGGGCGCGCGGAGCGGGTCGAGCGCGGCGACGGGTGATTTGTGCGCCTGGAAATCGGTGTCAATAAATTCGGTCGCGTCGTATTCAGCCATGTGGCGACTTTAACGCCGTTGCAATTTTGTGTAAAGCGGTTGTTTCAAAATCAAATCGTCCTCGTCCTCATCCTCATAAATCGAAATTAAGGATGCCGATGAGAACGAGGATGGGGAGGATTTTGAATTCACGCTTGTAAAACAAAAGGCAGCGTCCTAATGTGCGTCTGTCGGCGAGCAATGAATTTTTGAAATGATTGAATTGATCCAAGTTCCGTATAGCCCGTTCTGCCTGGTCCAGCGGCGCATTCTGGAATTTGCCGGTGTCCGTTTCAAAACCACAAGCATTCCCAACCAGGACCGCTCGCTCATCTGGAAGCTCACGAAGCAGCGTTACTACGGCGTGCCAATTATCCGCGACGGCAGGAACGTTATTTTTGAAATTGCCGACGATTCGCAGGTCATCGCGAAGTATCTCGACGAGGAATTGGAGCTTGATTTGTTTCCCGCAAAATGGCGCGGCGTGCAATCCGTGCTGTGGCGGTTCATCGAAAACGAAATCGAAGGCGCGACGTTCCGGCTCAACGACATTTATTGGAAGGAAAATGTCCCGGCGGCGGAGCAGTTGCAGTTCCTGCGGTTCAAGGAGCGGAAGTTCGGGCGCGGCTGCATTGACCAGTGGCGGAGGGATCAAAAAATCTGGCTCAAGCGGCTGGAAGAATTGCTGGTTCAGTTTGAAATCATTTTAACGCACCAAAATTATCTGCTTGATGACCGTCCGCATTTTGTGGATTTCGATTTGTTCGGGATGCTTGAAAATTTTCTCTATTCCGGCCATTACAAACTGCCCGCGCGCCACAAACAAATCCAGAAATGGCACCACCGCATGGCGACGATCAAAAAGCAAAAATGAAACCTGTTTGTCACCCAAACGCCGCAGTTCCTCAACCTGATTTTGCTTTGCTCTGAAATATTTACACCCAGTGAAAAACTACATCCTCGACACCAACGTCCTCCTGCACGATCCAAATTCACTGCTCAACTTTGACGACAATCATGTCGTGATTCCAATCGAAGTCATCGAGGAAATTGACCGCTTCAAGCGCGAATCGTCCGAGCTTGGCCAGAACGCGCGGCAGGTTTCGCGGATGCTCGATGGCTTCCGCGGCGAGGGCAGCTTGAGCGAGGGCGTGCAGTTGCCCAACGGCGGCAAGCTGAAAGTTGCGTTCCAAAAAAACGGCAATGGCAACGGCGACAGCCATGTCGTGAACGGCAACAGCGTTGACAACCGCATATTGCTGCTGGCCTCCGGAATCCAGAAGGCGCAGCCGAAAAACCCGACAATTCTCGTCAGCAAAGACATCAATCTGCGCATCAAGGCCGACACGCTCGGCCTACAGGCCGAGGATTACGAGAACGACC
>CAYPTV010000371.1:0-3671 GCA_964413505.1 uncultured Bifidobacteriaceae bacterium
GGTATTGCACGAGGTTGTAGGTGAACGAATCGTAATTGTCCAAGACCAGAATCATTTTTCAGACAGACAATCTAGTTCAAAAGGCGGAAATTGAAAGCCTTAATCAACCGGCGCGGCAATCCGCTCATTGCGAAACGGCGGAAGTTTTGCGATAGTGCGGTGAACAATTAACAAAGGCAAAATATGGCGCAGGCAATAATGGAACCGGAAAAGGTGCGGCGGTTCGCCGAGGAACTGCAGCGGTTCAACAGCGACCTGGAGAACCGGATGCTCCTGCTGCACGCGCGGTTCGCCGCGCTGGGCGACACATGGTCGGACCAGGAACACGAGAAGTTCGCCGGGGAATTCCGGCAGACGATGAAGGCGCTGAAGAAATTTGTCGAGCTGTCGAAGGAACATACGCCGTTCCTGCTCCGCAAGGCGCAGCGCATCGAGGAATATCTGAACCAGCGATGACCAATTTAAATCCTCCTCATCGTCATCCTCATGCTCATAAATCAAAAATGAGGACGAGGATGACGATGAGCATGAGCATGAATTGATATGACCAGCCAAGCCCAAATCACATCCGTCGAAGCCATCGAAGCCTTTCGCGCGCAGTTGATCGTGTTTCTCGGCCAGGCGCGGCCCGTGCTGGAGGAGGTGGGCAATGAAATGTCCCGCACGCGGCTCTGGTTGCAAAACGACCAGCGCATGTTCTGGCAGCAGGAACTGCGCGTGCGCAACAGGCGGCTTGAGGAGGCGAAGCAGGAATTGTTCAACGCGACCATTTCCAACATTCCCGCCGGCAACGCCGCGCTCCTGCAGATGACGGTGCAGCGAGCACAGCGCGCAGTCCAGGAAGCGGAGGCCAAACTGAAACTTTTGAAACGCTGGGACAACGAACTCGACAACCGAGCCGCGCCGCTGCTGAAGCAGACCGAGCAGTTGCACGGCTTCCTGCTTACCGACATGACGCGCGCCGTCGCCTATCTAGACCAGACGCTCAAGGCGCTGGACGCCTACCGGAACGTCGCCCCGGCCCGCCCCGAACATGCCGCCGTCTCAATTCCGCCGGAGGAGAACAAATGAATTTGAACGGAAACAAAAGCCGCCTGATCGGGCTGACGCGCGAAATCACGCTCCAGTGGCAGGAGACGAAAAATCACTGGCGCGACATCAAGGCGGAGGAATTCGAGCGCAAATTCATCGTGGAGCTTTCAGCCCATGTCAACCGCGCCGCCCTCGTCCTGGAACAATTGGAGGAGCTTTTGAAAAAAGTGAGGAGCGACTGTGAATAATCTTCCCGGCGTCAACGAAATGCTCGCGCTGCTGGACGGCTTGAAAGCCGCCGTCGGCGATTTTGTCGCGCGCGAACAAAAGCTGAACGGCGATTTCCGCATCCAGTCCACCGGCGAACAGAACACCTTTGCGGTCCGCAACCAGGAACAGGAAACCGCCGCGGAGTCGAAAAAAACCGAGGTGCTGGCCGCGCTGGAGGCCGAAAGAAAACAGATCGACGCGCGGTTTGAAAAACGAAAGGCGCGCATCGCCCGCGCGGATTTGGCCGTAAGCCGGAGCGTCGCGAGCGCCATTTCCGAGGTGGACGCAAAATGGAAGGAGCGGACGCGACAAGGCGTGCTCGCGGCGGAAATTCAACGCGACGAGCAACTGGCAAACGCCACAACCAGCTACAATAATTTCCAGCAGTCCCTCTCCGCAGGCGGCGAAGAACTCGCGCGGATTGAAATGGCGGCGCGCACCGCCTTTCGCGGCTACGGAAAATTCCGGCGACTGCTCGCACCCGGCCGTTCATGGCCGGAGCCGGATTTGGCGCCCGATCATCAGACTTTGTTCCTGGAATTTCAAAAGCTTCGGGACAAAACTTCCGGCAATGTGGAACGCTTTGGAAAATTTCCGCTACCGCTCATCTTCAAATTTCTTCCCGTCTGGCTTCTGGCCGCGCTGCTGCTTGGCGTGGTGGCGGCGAATCCGGCGCTGGAACATTTTCACCGGAATGGCATTTCGCGATTGGAAGCGGGCATCGCGCTGGCGTCATTTTTTGCCGTCGCCGTCATTTACTTTCTCGGCGGACGCCTGGCCGCACCGCCGGCCAGCTCCATTGCCGGCGACATTGCAAAAATGCGACGGCTGTTTGACGTCTGCGTCGAAAAATCCGCCGCGCATCTCGAATCGGAACAGGCGCGGATCAAAACAGAATTTGACACCGCACGGCAAACTTTCAACCAGGAATGGCGGCAGGCCGTGCGCGACATCAGCCAGTCGCGCAGCAGCAATTCATCGCTCATCAGCGAGAAGGCGGCGCGGCTCGTCAAAAAAAACCAGCAATGGCATCGCTCCGCGCTGGATCAAAACCGGCGGCACGGCGTCGAAGCCTTGGCGCGCTTGCAGGCGGATGCCGCCGCGCAAGCCCGGGAAATCGCCGCAGCACACAAAATCAAAATGGCGCAGCTTGAAGGCGCTCACCAGAGCCGCTGGCGTGAACTGGAAACGGATTGGAAAAAGCGCATCACTCCGCTGTGCGACCAGCTTCGCGCCGCCAACGAAGCTGCGGAAAAAATTTGCCCGGATTGGAGCGATCCGGCCTGGAAAAACTGGACGCCGCCGTCGGCCTTCCAGAACGCCGTGAAATTTGCGCGGCTGGAAGGCGGCGTGGAAAATTTTGTCGGCGCCTTGCCGAAGGACCCGCGCTTGAAATGGTTCGGGCCCGCCACGCTGGCCGCGCCGCTCGCGCTGGTATGCCCGGCGCAAGGCTCCATTTTGTTTGAATCCGGCAAGACCGGCGGCGACGAGGCGTTTGGCGCGATCAACAACATCATTTTCCGGCTGCTGTCCACCACGCCGCCGGGCAAGCTGAACTTCACGATTTTCGATCCGGTCGGCCTGGGCCAGAATTTCGCCGCGCTGACGCACTTGTCCGATTACGACGAGAGCAGCCTCAACAGCCGCATCTGGACGCAGTCCGCGCAGTTCGAGGAAAAGCTCGCGGAGCTGAACGAGCACATGGAAAAAATCATCCAGATGTATCTGCGCAACGAATACGCGACCATCGCGGATTACAATGCGCAGGCCGGCAGCGTCGCGGAGAAATATCATTTCCTGGTCATCGCGTCGTTCCCGGTGAATTTCAGCGAGACCGCCGCGCGCCGGCTGCGCAACATCGCCGCCAATGGCGCGCGCTGCGGCGTTTACACGCTCATCCATTGGGATCAGCGCAGCCCGCTCCCGCAGGAATTCGTGCCCGACGAGCTGCGCCAGAACAGCGTGTGTCTCATCCGCACGGACAACGGTTTTGAATTGTCCGGCTGGCGGACGCCCGGAGTAAAATTGATTTTTGACGCGCCGCCGTCGCCGGAGTTCGCCACGGATTTTCTGCATCAAATCGGCGAGCGCAGCAAAAATTCCAATCGCGTCGAAGTGCCATTTGAACAAGTGGCACCGGCGGAACCGGACATTTGGACCGAGGAAACCACCGAGCTGTTGCGCGTGCCGATTGGCCGTTCCGGCGCGACGAAACTGCAATATCTCGAAATCGGCAGCGGCACGCGCCAGCACGCGTTGCTCGCGGGCAAAACCGGTTCCGGCAAATCCACTTTGTTCCACGTCATCATCACCAACCTCGCGCTGCGGTGCAGCCCGGAGCAGGTGGAATTTTATCTCGTGGATTTTAA
>CAYPTV010000372.1:0-3644 GCA_964413505.1 uncultured Bifidobacteriaceae bacterium
TCGCCGTGCCCGCCAAGTTCGGCCTCACCTACCGCGACAAGGACAACTCGAACAAAACGCCGCTGTGCATCCATCGTGCGCCGCTCGGCACGCATGAGCGGTTCATCGGTTTCCTCATCGAGCACTACGCCGGAAACTTTCCGCTCTGGCTCGCGCCGGATCAGGTGCGCGTCATCACGCTCAACGACGACGAAGCGTTGATCAACTACGCCAAGCCCATCGTGAACGAACTGCGCGCGAACATGGTGCGCGTGGATGCGGATTTCAGCGCGACGCCATTCAAGGCCAAGATCTCCAACGCGGAACAATTGCGCGTTCACACGATGCTGGTCATCGGCGGTCGCGACATGGAAGCCGGACAAGTCAGTGTGCGTTTGCACGGCAAAGGCAATGTCGGCGCGAAGCCGAAGGCGGAAGTCGTCGCGGACATCCTGGCGAGCATCAAAGAGCGGCGGGCGTAATCGTCTTGTGCTTGCAATTTTTCCAAAAAACGGATTTGATAGTCACAACATCACACAAGAGTCGGGCGCATTGTCACCTCTTCGCACTTTTTTGCCACTAGTGCAGTGATAAAAATCATATGGCTGAATTCAAATTCTCCTGCCCGCAATGCGGCCAGCACATTCAATGCGATACCGGCTATGCCGGAGCGCAAATCAACTGTCCGTCCTGCAACCAAGGGATTGTCGTCCCGCAAGCGCCGCATTCCGCCGCCGCGCCGCCGCCTCCTCTGACTATCCCTGCGAGGCAAAGCGCGCCACCTGCCGCGGCACCACGGCAATATAATGTGCCGGGTCGGCAACCGGTGGTTCAGGCAAAATCGCATGCCTTACGGAATGTTTTGATCATCACGGCGGCCGTTGTAGTCCTTGCGGCCCTAGGTGTGGGCGGCTGGTTTGGTTATTCGAAATACAAGTCCGTCCAGTCAAAAAAGGGAAACCCGGCCGCGCAAGTTGCGGCACCCACCGCGGACTCGACGATACAGGCGCTGAGCATTTTGACCAAAGTGCATTCGGCTTACACAAATATAAGCAGCGTGCGTGCGGACGGCACCTTCACAATGTCTTTAGATGTGTCAAACATCACCATGGCTGACGTCAATCCGCAGATGCCGCCCGATTCGAAAAATGCCAAGCGGCATCCGCAGGGCATGCCGAGAATGATCACGGACACGACGGAACTTTCAGTCAAGCGCGCGCAGCCGGCTTATTATTATATCGTGGCAGAAAGCGTGGCTAAAATTGACCGGCAGACTGTCACCAACACCTTTGCCATTTGGAAATCCGACAAGGGCCAGTTCATGTTCTCGGATAATCATCAAAAAATGATACCGCCCACTTATCAGCAGCTTGCCGACAATACAGTGACGAACGCAGGCGCGGATCAAATCAAGAAGATGCAACAACTTTTTGACGACCCGGCAAATCTGACAAAGATCATCAAAGATTTAGGTCAAACCGATGACGAAACTGTGAATGGACAGGATTGCTATACCCTCACCGCAAAAGTTATCGGCCAAAAAGTCAAAGTCTGGGTGGACAAAACCACTTATCTGATTCCGCAATGGCAAATCACGCTCGGCGGAGCCATCAGCGATGCGGACGTTGACGATGCGTTTTCTTTATACGAAAGCGCTTTCACCAATTTGCCGCCGGCGGCATTGGACATGATGAAGCCGCAGGTAAAAAAGATGACGCCGGTGATGGCAAAAATCCGCGGCACCATCACTTCAACTTCAAAAAATATTGAAATAAATCCGACTCTTTCTGCTGATGATTTTAATTACGACGTGCCGGCGGGTATCCGCTTGACGCCGTTATTTAAACGCAATCCTGCAACCAGGGGCATGTCTGTTGGAGACAGCCAGCGCAATCTCTGCATCAACAACCTTCGTCAGATTGACGCGGCAAAAAATGAATTTGCCCTTGAAAAGGGCAAGGCCAATGGTGCGGCTGTCACGGAAGACGACATCAAGCCTTACTTAACCGGCGGAACAATGCCCGTTTGTCCTTCCGGCGGCACATACACCATCGGCAAAGTAGGAGACAAGCCGACCTGCTCCATTCCCGGCCACGAGCTGCCATAAAAAAACGGGACAGCGCCTGTGGCAAGTTGTTAAAATATTGGCGTGAGTCATTATTGGAATGTTTTTTTGGAATTGATTTCGACGCCATTCGAGCATGTCACGCTCGTCTGGGGAATCGTCCCGCTCTATTTCGGGCTGCTGCTCAACGAACTGACTTCCGACAAGGCGAATTTTCGCACGGCGCTCCAGACCGGGTTCAGTTTTCTCTGGGCCGGCGCGCAATGGCTCTGGCCGTATTTCAAGCCGCGCGGCCACGGCGTGCCGGAAATTGAATTCAACGCCATGCTGCCGGTGAACCTGCTCGTGACATTTCTGGTGATCGCGCTCGGCTTCGTCGCGCTCGCCAGCGGCGTCCGTAAAAAATTTCCGAAGCACCTGCGCTTCATCGGCCACACGCGGTTCGCGAATTATTTCATGATCGCGATTTTCCCGATCCAGTCGCATTACCTCGGATGGACGTGGGAACGGCTGATTGCGATTGTCCTGTTCGCCGTTCCAATCTGGCTGCTCCTGCATTTCGGGCTGATGCCGGTTCGCAACCGGTAAAACTATTCATCTCCGCCGCCGGAACCGTTCTTTTTTTCCCAGCTGCGCCGCGTTTTTTCCGGCAGGGTAGTGTCCACCTTCGCGTAGTAAGTTTCTTCTCCGAACAATTTGTTGGCTGCGTGCTCCAGTTCCAATGAAGGCGCGACGTTGAACCGCTCGTTCGTGTCCATGAAAACCGTCCCGCCGCCGGGCTGCATGAAACAAAGCAGCAGCGGACATTTGCCCGGATTCGCCGCGACAATTTCCCGGACGCTTTCAATGTCGTCCGGCTTCAAATGCGCCGTGTGCAGCCGCAGATGAACCTGCTTCGTGTATTTTTTTGGCGCGTCCTCGAGCGGCATGATTTCCTGCGGGAAAATCTTCGGCTTGTCCTCGCCGGTGCTGACTTCGCCGATGACGAGGATGGCCTTGTTCGCTTCGAGCAGCGGGCGGAACTTTTCGTGGTCGTTCATCACGAGCAGTTGCACCGAGCCTTCCAAATCTTCGAGCGTCACCATCGAATACGGCTTGCCGGATTTTTTTGAGAAGCCGTGCGTGACCGCCGAAATCATCCCGCCGATGCGCGTCAAGCTGCGGTTCGGCAGTTCGCCGAGCTTCGCCAGATTTGTCAGTGTGTATTTTTCGAGGATTGGCGCGAATGGCGTCAGTGGATGTCCGGTGACGTAAAATCCCAGAAGCTCCTTTTCGTGTGCAAGCAATTCGTGCTGCGGCCATTCAGGCAGATTGGAAATGGCTTCAGGCATCGGCGGCGCTTTTTCTTCGAGCGCGCCAAACAGCGAGCTTTGGCCTTTCTGCTTGTCGGAAAGGATGCTGGCCGCGCGGGAAAGCGTGCGTTCGATTTGTGCAAACAAAGTCGCGCGCGTCTGGCCGAACGAATCACATGCGCCGGTTTTGATCAATGCTTCCAAAGGTTTTCGCGTCAGCGTGCGCCCGTCCACGCGTTCGCACAGCGCCGAAAGCGTCTTGAATTTTCCACCTTCGTTCCGCGCCTTCAAAATCGCCTCGACCGCCG
>CAYPTV010000373.1:0-3632 GCA_964413505.1 uncultured Bifidobacteriaceae bacterium
GACTCGAAACCGGCGAAGTTTGACTTTGGGAATTCATAGAACCGCAAAGCAATAACCGAAAATGGGATCCGGTTCAAGCGTTGAAATCCAATGATATTCTGGTGTGCGCCGGATGATGAAGCTCACGCTGATATTTTGGACAGTTGACAGTTGGCACTTGCTATGAGAAGCTTGCCCTACTGGGACGAAAAATTGAAATGGAAATGGTATGAACGCGAGCACTCAAATTCCAAACAACCAAACCACCCCCCCCGCTTGGAAGCAGTATTACCGAAATTGCAACGAGTGGTGCCGTCGGCATCGCAATCGCATCTTGCTTTGTCTGGTCGGACTGGCGGCCTATGAAGTGATTCTCGGTGCATTTGCTTGGCATTACAGTCATTCCCCGCATCCGCTTTACCCCGACCCACGGGCAACTCATTTGGTTGTTGGCATCACTGCTGCCACCGTTCTGTTCTTCGTCCTGTGGACGTTGTTTTGTTTCCGGTTCAAGAAAAACCAAGCCTAAACCGGCACGGTTGCGAAGCGGTTAAATTCCCCTCATCAGCTTTCCAATGCGGGTTTCAAGGGCGTCGGCGATGGCTTGAATGGTGAACAGCGTTGGGTTTTCCACGCCCCGTTCGATGCCGCTCAAAAAAGCCCGATCAATATCGGCCTTGGCAGCAAGCGCCTCCTGCGATAACTGCCGATTATCTCGCAGTTTTCGAACCCGCCGCCCAAACTGTTTAGCAATGTCGTGCCGCACTCAACAGGATTCTAACTTTGTTGCTGCCGGTATGGCTGTAGGCTATATCCAACAAAAGTGCTTGACGCCCTCCAGTTGAAATGGTAGAAACCTTATGCAAAGTTCAGAACGATGGGTTTTGGTCTTATGAAAATCAAAGGCAGTCTTTTGGGGCTTTCGGAAGGTGTGCAAAGCTCAGCCCACCCGCCAAGCAGTCGTAGGGTTAACTGGCTCCGGCTCATGTTCTTCACACTGATCGCGGGTTTCATCGGATTCCTTTGGGGCTACGTTGTTGTCGTTCATTGGATGCTCAATATCAGTTACGCCAAAGCCATCGTCGTGCTCTTGCATTGTTTGGATGACCGCTTCCACTACTAGATTTCACGTCAGCAAAAATAACAACCGAAAGAAAAATCATGAACACCGACAACGAAAACCCAATAATTCAAACCAATCAACCCACGCTTCCTGCTTGGAAAATATTCTTTCGCTTCAAATTCAGGAAAGCGGACTTGGGCGGCAGGAAAATAAATGCGTCCCAATATGCTTCATGGTGGGTTGTCACTGTCTGGCTTTCGTTGTTTGTAGCTGTTGCAGGACACGCACAAGCTTCGACATTTGCCAATGCTGGCGGCACAACACTGATTCAGCAGGCGAATGCCAACCAAACCCTTAATTCCACTTCTCAAGATTCGGCAAAGCCACAAATCATTTACTGCAATGCCATCGCGTGGCTCGTCGCCACAATCATTATTATGGGAATAGTTTTATACATTCTCATAGCCATTTGTTACGCGGCTGGAATTTGCGGTAATCATGGCAATCCACCGCCACAGGCACCACCCAACAATGGAAACAACGGCAATGTTGTATTCAAACCCAATGCAACCATTTCTTCGGCCATCTCGACCAACCTGCCTGTGACGATTTTTTATTTGGTCAACGGCCAAGTTGTTTCCAACAGCGCCGGCTTGGCATCGTCAATGCTGCCGCCTTTGTTAAGCCTCGGCGGTTCGCCAGTTCCAAACGGTTCGCAAATCAGTTCCAGTGCCCCCGGCATTTCAACACCGCCATCTATTGGCGTGTGGATTGAAACCAACACCTACTCCGATGCAGTTTTGGATTCTACCCACAATTATGCCGCCATTTTGAATTATTCCGTTTTGATTAGCACCAATCTGCCCGATTGGAAAGAAGCCTATACCGTCATATCGTGGGTCAACAACAACCCAACGGTGCCGCTGGTTGCCTCCATTTACTACACCAACGGTTTGCCAGAAACGACCAACTGGTCACAGCTTTATTTGAATCAATTAAAACAGCCTACCAACATTGTGGTTTATGGCGCATTGCCTATAGTCGCCACGAATCAACTGCCTTTTCGACCTGCGGATTTGACACCGCCGGGAAGCACCAATATTGCCAACGTAAACATGAGCATCCAACTTTATACCCTCACCTGCAACACTAACGACGTTGTAACACATTGGCCGTGATTCTTTGCCAGCAGGCAAATTGAACCCAGCCCCTCCTGTGCTGGCAGACCACGGGCAAAAGTTGTCTGCCAATTTTGATTTTTCCCTGCTACGGCGGGGAAATTGATAAATTACACCTATGCCTTCGCTTGCGGAGCCGGTTGCGGTTTGACCGGGCTGGCATGGCTGGCGGCGGCGTCAACGATTCTTCGCGCATTGTTGTAATCGTCCACAAACTTCTGATTGGCCGGGGCAAATTGCGGAATGAGATCATCCATGATGCAGAGCGATTCATCCAAGTTGTCAAACTCGGTGTCAATGTTGCCGGTGACGGTTTTGCCGGTCACGCGGGCATCGCGCGGTTTGGTGATGAGCAGATTGTAGGCGGCGATCGCGGCTTTCAACAAAGCCAACTTTGCGGCGGTTACGCCATAATCGGCGAGGCTGGCAAGGTTCGTGTTCGCCGCGTCGTAAATGTTCTGACAGCGTTCGGCAGATTGCACGTCCCGCCCGGCCATCAAGTCGCTCAATGAAAAATCCACTTTGGCGGCGAGTTCGTTGTTTTTGGTTTTGACAGCGTAGGCATGAACGGCCCCGGCGATGGGCAAGGCCGTGTTGCACATGGCGAGACGCGCCTGTTTTTTGTCCGCCGCAATGCCACTGACATCCTGCTCCTGATTTTGTGCGAAAACCTGGATGTTCGAGACATGGCCTTGGGCATCGGTGTAGGCGCTGGCAAAGGCGGGGACGGTTGGTAAAATGACGGCGTTGCCATTGCAAACATCTTCAACGGCAAGCGCCATCGTGAGCTTGTTCAATTTTTTCGTGGTCATACTGAAAAATTATTCAGTGCGCCAATTACTGGCTTAACATTTTTTGGCATTTTATTGCCTTTTTCTCGCTCCATCCAGGGCGGGAAAATGGCAGTTTGGGGCATAAAACGGCAACCGGCTCAATCGCGGTGGCAGATCTGCCGGAGAAATTCGGCAAAAAGCCAAGTTCCCTGAAAACCTCAAAAAACAAGGGTTATTGCTGGAAAAATGAATCGCCAGACGCGCCAAATAACTTGGCAGACTGGCCAAATGACGTGGAAGTGGCGATATTTGACCAGCCAGCCATGCCGAACAAGGCGGCAGACGTGCCATACGAAAAGTCAAGGAAGTCAGATAAACCGGCAGGCGCGGCATACGAATGGGCAGACCGGTCAAAGAAAACAGCAGACGGGTTAGATGATACGACCGATTGACTCTGCGAGCCGCCAGCCGGGGCAAATTTTCTGGCAGACGGAATGTTGAAATCGGCAGAATGGAAAGTTGAAACGCCAGTTGCTTTGCGGAAAAAGGATTCCTGCCGCAAATGCGGTGGCGCTTGCTCATGGAGTTCAAGCGTTGAAATCCAACTTTACAAGCCGGGCGCATTCTGCAAGACTGGCA
>CAYPTV010000374.1:0-3625 GCA_964413505.1 uncultured Bifidobacteriaceae bacterium
TTTCGTGTCTTTCGCGTCTTTCGTGGTTAGATTTTTCCGGTGAAAATTCTGTTTATCGGCGACATCGTCGGCCATCCCGGACGCAACGCGGTTAAAATTCTTTTGCCAAAATTGCTCGAACAGCACGGCCTCGACGTCATCATCGCCAACGGCGAAAATTCCGCCGGTGGCAACGGCATCACGCCCGACCTCGCGGCGGAACTGTTCGGCTATGGCGTGGACGCCATCACCACCGGCGACCATTTGTGGGATCAAAAGGAAGTCATGGAACTGCTTCAAAACGAAAAGCGTTTTCTACGACCGCTGAATTATCCGCCCGGCACGCCCGGCCAGGGCAGCACGATTTTGAAAATCCGCGACCTGCCGCCCGTCGCCGTGATGAACGTGCAGGGCCGCACTTTCATGCAGCCGCCGCTGGACAATCCGTTCACGCTCGCGCTCGACGAGGCGAAATGGCTGCGCCAGCACACGCCCATCATCTTCGTGGATTTTCACGCCGAGGCGACCTCGGAAAAAATCGCGTTCGCGCGGATGCTCGACGGCCAGGTCAGCGCCGTGGTCGGCACGCACACGCACGTGCAGACGGCAGACGAGCAGATTTTCCCCGGCGGCACGGCTTATCTGACCGACGTGGGTTTTACCGGCCCGCACGAAAGCGTTTTGGGCCGCGAAATCCAGCCGGTGCTCGCACGTTTCCGCACTGCCATGCCGCAGCGCTTTGAAGTGGCGCGCAATGACGTGAAGTTGCACGGCGTGGTGATTGAAATTGAAAACGCCAGTGGCAAGGCGCTGAAAATCCTGCGCGTGAGCGAAAATGTCATTTGAAAACGCCGGCTTGACCGCAAATTTCCGCATTGCATTTCATCCGCGTAGCAGGCAGACTTTAAATTCAATGTCGGGGCGTAGCGTAGTCTGGCTAGCGCGCTTGGTTCGGGTCCAAGAGGTCGTGAGTTCGAATCTCACCGCCCCGACCATCTCTCAATTTTTGATTGATGATTTACGATTGACGATTTGAAAAATCAATCCCACGCGCCGGAAAATCTGGTCGTCCGATTGCCTTCAATCGTCGAGCCTCTGGAACTGGCTGGACTCTTTCCTAAAAAGCAGCCGCTTGAAGCGGAACTCGGCTGCGGCGACGCCTCGTTCCTCGTCGAATACGCGCGGCGAAATCCTGAAATAAATTTCATCGGCGTCGAGCGGCTGCTCGGGCGCATTTCCAAGCTCGACCGCAAAGGCCGCCGCGCCGGCCTGGACAATTTGCGTGGCGTGAGAATTGAATCCTCCTATTTTTTGAAATGGCTGCTGCCGGAAAACTCCATTTCTGCGCTGCACATTTATTTCCCCGACCCGTGGCCGAAAAAGCGCCACCGCAAAAACCGCCTCATCAATGAAAGCTTTCCCGCGCTCGCCAGCGCCGCGCTCGCGCCCGATGGAAAGGTCTATTTGCGGACTGACGACGCGGATTATTTTTCGCAAATGACGGAAGCGTTCGGCGCGGACAAAGAATTTCAGAAAATTGAAACGCCAGTTGAGCTTGCGGAATTGCAGACGGACTTCGAGCGGGATTTTAACGCGCGCGGCATCCAGACTTTGCGGGCGGCGTATCAAAGAATGCAGCAGCCGACGTGAGGAGGCTCGTTTCAAAATCAGAAGGTTGGGATTGACCAGAGCCTTGTCACTTCGGCTGCTGCGGGAAATCAAACGTCAATCACCGGCTTGTCATCATCGTCGTTGGATTTCTTTTGCGGCGGCGGCCGCCGCTGGATGTTGATGCTCGCGCGGGAATTGCCGGTCAGAACGTTCAGCGCTATAGAGATGATGCTGATGATGATTGCGCCGAGAAAAGCGTAGCGGAAGCCGTCCACATGAAAGAATGGCAGCAGCACGCTCAAAAGACTAAGCAAAAGCCCGTTGATGACCAACATGAAAAGGCCGAGCGTGAAAATCAGCAGCGGCAGTGCGATGAGCATCAGGATCGGACGCACAAAAGAATTGAGGATGCCCAGCAGCAGGGAGGCGAGCAGGAGATTCTGTGGTTTGTCTCCGTAACTGATGTGATCGCGCAAAATCTCCACCGCCACCGCCACCGCGAGGGTGTTGATGGCCCAGCTTTTCAGAAATTGCACAAGTCTTTTTGTTCCCGGCTGCATGATGCGCGATAAAAATCGCGTTGTTTAAATTGCGCCAGTTTGTGGCGAAAAACAAGGCGCTATTTTTTGATGGATTTGCAACGGCGTCTGTTGCAGCTTGTCGGCACGCATGAAAAAACTTCCCTTTCTGGCCGCACTGCTGGCTTTCAACATTACAGCATTTTCACAAGGCGTCGTCGCGCCCGGCGCGACCCTTCAAAAGCTCGCCGGCGATTTCAAGTTCACCGAAGGCGCGACGTGCGACAAAAACGGAAACGTGTTCTTCGTGGACCAGCCGAACGACCGCATCATGGAGTGGAGCACCGACGGGAAGCTGTCCACGTTCCTCCAGCCGTCCGGTTACGCGAATGGAATGTATTTCGACGCCAACGGCAATCTCATCGCCTGCGCCGACGAACACAACCAGCTTTGGTCCATTGCGCCGGACAAGACCGTGACCGTCCTCGTCACCAATTTTGAGGGCAAGTATATGAACGGCCCGAACGACGTGTGGATTGCGACCAACGGCGCGATGTATCTGACCGACCCGTTTTACAAGCGCACCTGGTGGGATCACACCACCATGGTGCTGACGAACCAGGAAGTTTATTATCTTTCGCCCGACCGCAAAAATCTCACGCGCGTGACGGATGATTTGAACAAGCCCAACGGCATCACCGGCACGCCGGACGGGAAAAATCTCATCGTCTCCGACATCGGCGCGCGGCAGACATGGCGCTACGACATCCAGCCCGACGGCTCGCTGACCAACAAGACCTTCCTCTGCAAATTCGGCTCCGACGGCATGACGATTGACGACCAGGGGAACCTTTACATGAGCGGCCGCGGCGTGACGGTGTTTGACAAGACCGGAAAGCAGATTGACCACATTGACGTGCCGGAAAACTGGGTGGGCAACCTCTGCTTCAGCGGCCCGGACCGCAAGACGCTGTTCATCGCCGCCAGCACATCATTCTATTCCATCCAAACGATCCACAAGGGCGCGAACCCGTCGAAGTGACCTGCCCGCCGCGTGGAAAATTTCACGGACGGACCGGCCAAAACGACGAACAACGTCCTCAAATCATCGAATGGAGTCATTTTTTCATCGAATGGAGCTTCCGAATTGACGAAGAAAACGCCCAAATTGACGATCAACGGGGTCAAAACGACGATTAACGACCCCAAATCATCGAATGGAACCGCCAAAACGACGAATGGCGGGGTCAAATTAACGATTAAACCGCCCAAATCGACGATTTTGGGGTCAAATTGACGATTGGCGGGGAGTTTTCAACGAAATGACCGGTTTCTGACGCCATTTCGCCAAAAAACCGGGATTTTGTGTTTTTACCCTCACCTTTAATCCAAATTCCGCAGTTGGAATCCGACGAAGCAGTCATTAACCACGGATAAACACGGATAAACACGGATTTCGGAAGGCTCTTTTCATTCACCCTCCGGGTGAATCGCTGGTTTTATGTAAAGGCTTGGTA
>CAYPTV010000375.1:0-3586 GCA_964413505.1 uncultured Bifidobacteriaceae bacterium
CAATTGATGCCGCCATTTTCCATAAAGGTTCCATACCCAGATCGCAAGGAGTATCACCCGGGCCAAGGGTTGATTGCCAACCGTCCGTTGTAATTTGCTTACATTTATTGCCCTGTTTTGGAGGGGAAAAATGGCCCGTCGGCGCGGAATCAGTCAAACGGGGGCTGAAAGAACCGGACAGCGTCCTGATTTCGGAGCGCGAGTTGTCGCAACTCGCAGCGATTGGGGTGGCTGGAGACGGCCCGGATAATTTCAAAGCGATTCGCCAGGAGACGCGCTGCGGATTGGGACAATCCGCGCTCCGAAAAATTGCAAACCCACGCGTTTGGCGGGCAAGGACTGCCCGCCCTGCCAGTTTTGCCCGACTGGCTGTCATCTACATAATGCCGCCAATAATCCAAACTGCGGTGTCAGGGCAGTTTGTGTCCGGGAACGCTGCAAGTGGGGGGTTCGCCGACGGCGTTGAGGCTGTAAGTGCCGCCGTCCGGGCAGACGGGCCATTTTCGGAGATAGGGCAGAAGGTCTTCCCTGGTCGGAATGTCGGTGGCGGTTTTGCCTTTTTCCAAGGCCCATTCGTTTTTGGCGGCGTCGAGCTGGCGGAGGTTGTTGATGCAGGCGTTTTGCTGCGAGGTGGCGCGGGCTTTCACGAAGTTGGGGATGGCAATGGCCGCGAGCATTCCGGGGACGGCGACGGCGGGCAGGAGCACGAGGCAGGAGGCGCTCTGGCTGCCGTTGCCGACGGTCATGCAGCCGTCCGGGGTGTTGGCGCCGACGGAATAGGAGAACGCGGCCTGGCGCTGGCCGAAGAGCGACTGCATCCATTGGGCCGACGCCGGCGAGGAGCCGTTCATGGCGGATGAACTCACGGCCTGCTGTTGAATTTCAAACAAGGTCTTTCCGAACCGCTGGCTCATGAATGTGAACTGGTTTCCCTGGTCGGGAATATTTTGGGAAAGCCGCTTGAATTCGTCCGTGGATTTCAAGCCGGGCTTTTGGCCGCTCTTCACGGCCAGCGCCTCCTCGACCAGCGCATCGGAGGAGGCGATGAACAGGTAGCCGCCGCTGCTGGCGGCGGTGGGGCGGACATTCAGGGGCAGCGGGATCGGCACGGGCATGGTCCGCATTTTTAGATCGGTTTTGTCAACGCCGATGACCTGCGGATTTTTTTTCAGCTCGGCGTCAATGCGGTTGAAGATGGTGTCGTCGTTGACCTTGACGACGATGAGGAGGCCGGGTTCGGGGATTTGCAGGCGCTGCCTCGTCGGCAGCGGAATGGTGACGGTCTTGGCATCGTCCAGCGTGAGCACAAATCCGAATTCGCCGCCGAGCGATTTCAAGAATTGATCCCAGTTGACCTGTGTCTGCAGTTGGAACTGCCCCGGCAGTTTCTGCAACATTTCCTGCGCCTGCGGGAATCCCGACCGCGCGGCCTCGTCTTTGGCGACCGACCACAGCAGCGGCACGTCCATGTCCGAAAAAACCGCCAGCGCGGTGTTTGCGGGCAGCAAGTCGAGACCCGTGAGATCGTGCGGCTCCTTGCCCAACATTTTCCACAGGAAGCCGTCGCCGCCGCCCGGATAATGATGCAGCAGGGCCTTGTTGCGATATAATCCCTTTTCAATCTGGATGGAGCTCAAGCCCACGCCGCTGACATCCTCGATGCCGCTGTCCTTGATCAAGCGGGTGACGACATCGAAAGCCTTGTTCATGTTGGCGCGGTCCTCGTCCTTCATGTCCGGCATGGAATTGAAAACGTCCCGCCATTTTCCGATCTTGCCGGAAAGCCCGTCCAGCCATTGGGCCGTTCCGAGATACAGATAAAATTCGCCTCCCGCGTCGAGCTGCGACGTGACTTCGTTGAAGCTCGTTTTTTCCGCCGGGACAAAAGAGGAGACGGTCTGCTGGCCGGGATTGCGCCCGGCGGACGGCGGCCCGTGCTTATTGCAGCCGAATGTCAGCGTGGCAACCAGGCCGACTAAAATCAGAACGGGAAGGAACTGTGTTTTTTTCATAAAGGTATGATTGGTTGGTGCAACTGGATTGACAGAGCCAAACAGCTTTCGGGAAAAGGTAAAGGAAATTTCAATTTTTATTGCAAACATAAATTGTCAACATGCCTGACAAACACGGTTGGCGCTGGCGGCAGATAACTGCTTGAAATAAAAACCGGACGGCGCGATGATGCCTTCCATGAAATCAAAAGCCTGCGGATTCACGCTTGTCATGCTCCTTGTCGTCATCGCCGTCATCGCGCTTCTGGCGGCGATGCTCCTGCCCGCGCTGGCTTCGGCAAAGAAAAAGGCGCAGCGAATCAGTTGCGTCAACAACCTGAAACAGGCCGGGCTGGCCTTCCGCATTTGGGAGGGCGACAACGGCGACAAATATCCGATGGCCGTTTCCTCCAGTGCAGGCGGAACGATGGAATACTTCGCGGGCGCGGACACGTTCCGGCATTTTCAAGTGATGTCGAACGAGTTGAGCACGCCGAAAATTTTGATCTGCCCCGCCGACACACGGACTGTTGCGGGCAGTTTTGTCTATTTGAACAATCAAAACCTCAGTTACTTCGTCGGGCTGGACGCCGCCGATGCGTATCCGCAAATGTTGCTGGACGGCGACCGCAACATCACCGGCGAGGACGCGCCGCAATACGGCATTTTGAAGCTTGTCCCCGGCCATCCGGTGAGCTGGACGGAAACGATGCACGTCAATCAAGGCAACGTCGGCCTGGCCGACGGCAGCGTGCAGCAGCTTTCAAATTCCGGCCTGCACGATGCGTTGCAAAACTCCGGCGACCCGACGAACACCTGGCGGATTGCGCTGCCGGAATGATTTGTTCGCACGCCGGCTTCTTTTACTTTGAAATCCGGCGGTTTCTCCGCCAGACTCCACACTCGCTTTGGGTTTCGAATTCCGCAATCCGAATTCCGCAATCCGCACTAATTACATGAAACGCACGCATCATTGCAACGAACTGCGCCCGGCACACATCGGGCAGACCGTCACGCTGTCCGGCTGGGTTCATTCCCGCCGCGACCTCGGCGGCCTCATCTTCATTGACATCCGCGACCGCGAAGGCCGCACGCAGACGGTGTTTGATCCGTCGGATTTGCCGAAGGAACTCTTCGCGCAGGCCGCCGCGCTCCGCAGCGAATGCGTCGTCAGCATCACCGGCAAAGTGCGGGCGCGTCCCGCCGGCACCAACAACGCCAAGATTCCCACCGGCGAAATTGAAGTCGGCGTGACCGCCCTGGAAGTGCTGAACATGGCGGAAGTTTTGCCGTTTCCCGTGGACGATCCCGAAATCGCCAACAAGGTGAACGAGGAATTGCGCCTGCAATACCGCTACCTCGATTTGCGCCGCCCGGAAATGGCACGCAATCTCAAAGTGCGCAGCAAGGTCGCCATCGCCACGCGCAGCTACATGGACGAGCAGGGTTTTCTCGAAGTCGAGACGCCGACGCTGTTCAAATCCACGCCGGAAGGTGCGCGCGAATTCCTCGTGCCGAACCGCCGCGAGCCGGGCACCTTCTACGCGCTGCCGCAATCGCCGCAGCAGTTCAAGCAGATTCTCATGGTGGCCGGC
>CAYPTV010000376.1:0-3578 GCA_964413505.1 uncultured Bifidobacteriaceae bacterium
TCAGTCCACAGTTTACTGTCCACAGTCCCGAGTCTGGGATTTGCAGCCCACAACCAATCGGGCGGATTTCTGTCAAACTTTGGCGCGTTGCCTTTGACTGAGGACTGTCAACTGAGGACTGGCGGCTGTTTGCTGGCGGCTGTGGACTGGCGACCGTGGACTGCAGACTGGTCCACCGTGCCGTTTCATTTCTGGTCGCTGACATTATTTGCGCTCGGCTGCATCATCGGCAGTTTTCTCAACGTCTGCATTTACCGGATGCCGCTCGGCTTGAGCATCGTTTCTCCGCCGTCGCATTGCCCGCATTGCAAGTATGCGATTCCTTTTTACCTGAACATTCCGCTGGTGACGTGGCTGGCGCTGCGCGGCCGCTGCAAAAACTGTGGTGCGCCGATTTCACCGCGCTACTTCATCGTGGAACTGCTCACTGGCGTGGCCTTCCTCGGCTGCTGGCTGGAGTTCGGCGCGAAATCACCGGCGCTGGCGCTCGTTTTCGCCGTGTTTCTTGCGGGCCTGATCGTTGCCACGTTCATTGACTTCGAGCATTTCATCATTCCCGACGAAATCACCTTTGGCGGAATGGCCGCCGGCCTGGTTGCGTCGTTCTTTCTGCCGCCGTTGCATGACGCGCGCACGCTCGGCGAAGGAATTGTGAGCGGCGCGGCGGGAATCGTCGTTGGTGCGGCGCTGGTTTATGCCGTCTTGCGATTGGGAAAACTGCTTTTTGGCCGGCAAAAAATAAAATTGCCGCCCGACACCACCATTGTCTTCACCGAAACGTGCCTCCATCTGCCGGGCAGGGAAATTCATTACGACGAATTGTTTTACCGGAAGTCGGACACGATTGTTTTGCAGGCGCGGACGGCGGAGCTGGTGGATCGCGGCTACGAAAACGTGACGGTGCGGCTTTCGCCCGCCGCGCTGAAAATCGGCGACGAAGAGATCGCCCCCGACGACGTGCCATATCTGGAATGTGTGAGCGCGGAAATCATCCTGCCGCGCGAGGCGATGGGCCTGGGCGACGTGAAGTTCATGGGCGCGATCGGCGCGTTCATCGGCTGGCAGGGCGCGATTTTTTCGCTGGCGGTCAGCTCGTTCATCGGCGCGGCGGCCGGAGTGGTTTTGATAGTGATGCGCAAGCGCGCGTGGTCGTCGCGGATGCCTTACGGTCCCTACATCGCGCTGGCGGCGGTGATCTGGATTTTTTGCGGGAAGAAAATGTTCCAATCGCTGTTTGGGATGTGAATGAAAAATAAATTATTCCACGCGTCGGCTTGTTTTTTTCCGCATATCATCTAACTTTTCCACAAGATGTTTCCGATCACCGCCTACATTGAAGCCGCGCTGGAACTGGCGCGCTACGACAAGCTGGACGACGGCTCGTTCGCGGGCGAAATTCCCAAGCTGAAGGGCGTGGCTGCGTTCGGAAAAACCCTGCGCGAATGCGAGGGCGAACTGCGCTCCACGCTCGAAGACTGGATTCTCGTCGGCCTGAAATTCGGGCACAAACTGCCGGTGCTGGCCGGCATTGATTTGAACAAGGTTTCCAATGGCCGGCTGGCGACCACTTAAACGGCGCGACTTCATCCGCAAACTCCGCGCGCTCGGTTTCGACGGCCCGTATTCCGGCACGCGCCACCAGTTCATGATTTTGGGCCAGCACCGCCAGACCATCCCCACCAATTCCGAATACTCCGTGCCGCAAATCCGGCTGCTCCTCAGGCAGGTCGAATCCATTCTGGCGCGCAAGGTTGCTTTGGAGGAATGGGATTCTTTGTGAAGGTTTTAACCGCGAACCACGCCAAACACGCGAACGCAGAATTGACGCTGGCAATTTTCCCGTGCATAATCCGCTCATGGCAAAGAAATCTTCCGTGTCCGTAGCCGCGCTTGTGAAAGCGCGGAAACCCAAAGCCGAAGAATCCGCTGGTCACCCCGCCAAAATTCCATCGCCTATGGATGGGAGACGTGTTGTCTTAGTTTGAATTTAATTGAGCAAGCTCATTTGTTGCATCAGACGACCCAGCAGCGGCGGCTTTAGTGAAATAATCCTTAGCCTTTGCCAAGTCCTTTTCAACGCCGTCACCATCACGGTAGCGTTCACCCATGCGGAGAAGCCCATAGGTGTCCCCTTTGTCAGCTTGTCTTTGGTTAAATGCGACTCCCAACGCCGTTGTCGCTCTTTTCTCTGCCTCTTGCTTATCTTTCAATTGCATAGCAAATACATTTGGCAAATCTTTCACTTTTGCTTCGCAATCGGCAACGACACTTTGTTTGTTTCGTTCAAATTCATTTTGAATGTCTAACAATTGCGTTTCGATTTGAGCCTGCTTGTTCTGGTTATCGTCCAAGTCTTGTGTCAATTGCGGGTTATCATCTCCAATAACAACATTTTTACTTAGCCATTGTTTAACTAAATCAGGAGGAGGAGAATCAATAATTTGTCCGTAGTCCAGTTTCCTAATAGTGTGAACAGAAAGGTCAATTGTAGTGTTAGTATATTTGAACATTGATCGCGGGTCATAATGAGCAACAAAATTCATCGGATATGTGATAACGTCGTCATCAGCCATCGGGTAGTTTTGAAGTGGAAAATTTTCTACAAAATACTCATGCTCCCCAGAAGTAGTTTCCAATGGAGAACCAAATTCACCATCAACTAAAATCCCATTAGGTCTAACTTCTAAAATTTTGCCCGTGAATTGAAACCAAGATTCATCCTTTGCGTTATAGATTTTACCATCCAGCATACGCCATAGATTTTTAGGCATAAATGATTGTATTGCGCGCAGATGTTCAATTTTTTTATCTGACTCGCTCCTTTGACTTTCTAGCTGTGTGGCTTCTAGCTTTAGAGTCATTTCCTGCAATTGCAACGCTACAATATTTGTTGAGGCATCATTCTTTAATTTTGCAATTGAGGCATCCCTTGCATCTGTTAACTTCTTAACTGCGGCATCCCAAACAGCTCTCGCCGCAGCTTGTAATTCAGCATTTTTTTCCTCGGCTTGAGCCGCCTTTTGCTCATCCCATTCTGCATTTAATTCTTTTTGTCGTTCCGCTTCTCCATAAGAAATACCATTCAAAGGACTGACACCTGTTATGTCACCACGAATATTACAAAATGCTATTTCTGGCCGTAACAGAATTCCGGCATTTAGAATGACAAACACAAGTGCAGTTTTCATTTTCATGATTCACCTCAAATTGATCGCCTGCATGATGATTGGCACAGAACAGGCCAAAAGAGCAATAAAATTCCGCGTTGATGCATTGCCCCTTTGTAGTGGCGATCCTGCCGGACTGGTCACCCCCGAAGATTTGCATGATTAAAAAAAGCGGCCTCCGTTTTCCGTCTGAGTCTTTGACTCCCGCCGTCGCTTCACTTTGGCGAGGCAGGTCGACGCGACAGGCCGGAGGCCGCTTGCGTTGTAGCGTTCGGCCTGTGGCCGAAGCGCATCGAGCCACAGGCTCGACGCTACAATTGATTTATCCGTGAAACGGCTGGCTGGCGGGCAGGTAGAATTCGCTGCGGATGCCGGCGTTGGTGTCCACGGTGTAGGGCCATTCGGCGTCGG
>CAYPTV010000377.1:0-3575 GCA_964413505.1 uncultured Bifidobacteriaceae bacterium
GGGGCTGGGACCCGAAGGAAAACGGCGCGCTCATCATCGTGCTGTGGAACGCGCTGATTTTGCATCTGCGCTGGGGCGGCATCATCCGCGAACGCGGCCTCGTCGTCTGCGCCATCGGCGGCAACATCGTCACGAGCTGGTCATGGTTCGGCGTGAACATGCTCGGCATCGGGCTGCACAGCTACGGCTTCACGGACGCGGCGTTCAAATGGCTGATGCTGTTCGTGGCGAGCCAGATTGCATTCATAGCCCTCGGATTGCTTCCGGCAAGAATGTGGAAAAGTTTTCAGTCAAGACCGGCTTGAGTTGCCGGAATTGTGGCGGAACGGCGAGGCAAAATCCGTGGAGCGCGCTGCTGGACAAATCGTTTCGCAGTGATAAAGTCGCAATTGTGAAACGGGTGCGACCATATCTTATATCTGGCGGCAGTTTGCTTTTGGCCCTTGTCACGATTTTTTTCTTTAAGAATAATTTTTCCCCGGATTTTCTGTCTCCCGTCCCAACCAACGTGGTCGAACTGGCAAAGAATCGGCTTTCATTGCTGCGAGGGGACATGAACGATCAACAGATTATAGCGACACTTGGTTTATCTGGATATTGCAGGTTTGAATCAATTCGCGAACCAAATTTTTTGACGACATACAGTCTGGGCAACGGTCATCATTTATATTTGACCTACAATGTGCATGCTATGGGAACACCAAGCACATGGTCTCTGAAAAGTGTCAGCGTGGACAGCGAAACATGGAAGCCAAAAAATGACAATACAAACCAGCAAAATAACACTGCTCTTGATCAAACAACCGCCATTATTCAAGTTATGATTGGCGACCCACCACATTTTCCCAGCGGGGACGAATATAATGAGTTTGTTGAACAAGAAATGCTTGTCTCTTACCCTTATATCCAAGATGTTGATGAAAAGCTGGGACTGTCTAAGTTGTGGGGAGTATCGGAAGATGAAGTAGGCACCAGACTTGGCAAAGCAATAACAGTTGAGCCAGGGGATAAGCCCGGGGTTTTCGTCATAACTTGCGACGGAATAAACCATGATCTCGCCGTAAAAATTGTAAATGAGCTTTGCGTTTTTCCCACGGTGACACAACTTTATACATCTGAAGGGCAAAGCAAAGATAACCAGCAGAAGTTGCATTATTCAATCATTCAATCCGCGAAATGAAGACTGTGTAAATTAACCAGTCGCCGCCTTCACTTGAAGAACCGGCTGGCACCGCGCAATCCTCGGAGCGCGGTGGCCGCACCCCGGAGCCGCCGGAATTATGGCGGGACGGCGCTAAATAAGATTCGACCGGCGCACAATCAGAACCGGTTGGCGCCGCGTAACCCCCGGAGCGTAGCGCGCCACCTCAGGATTCTTTCCGCCAACCCCGGGATTCTTCCATCCACCCCTTGGGTTTTATCCGCCACCCTCAGGGGTATGTTCACCACCCCTGGGATTATTCATGCCACCCCCGGGGTTTAGCCTGTCACCCCCGGGATTCTTCGCGCCACCCCCAAGGTTCTTACGGCTACCCTTCGGGGTGAAGTGTTCACCCCGGAGTTTCTTCCAGCTACCCCCAGGGTTCTGCTCATCACCCCCAGGGGTGAAGAGTCCACCCCCAGGGTTTTGCACGTCACCCCTCGGGGTAAAGCGTCCACCCCCGGGGTTTTGCCCGCTACCCCCGGGATTTTACCCGCCAACCCGGAGACGAAATTGGCAAAAGCTTTGCATAAATTGTCCATGCTTTTGGTATTTCACGCTAACCCTCAATGATTTACGACTTTTTGACTCCCGGCTGCCCAAAAATAACCTATTCCACACCCAGCCGAAATGTGATACAACCGAAAATTCCTGCCCGCAATATGGGGTGGGGATTAAACAAACAACAAAAATAGGCGCAAGCCGGAAAGGAATAAATAGTATGGCAGACTTCATACCAGATGGAGAAGGCCCGCAGAGAAAATGGGTCAATGGCATCAAGACCAACATCCCACAATTGGTCACACAACTCGAAATCACACCCGCACGGTTGAGCAACATCACCGGCTGGTGCAACTCGCTCCTCGCGGCCATGGACGCGGCGGACGCGGCGAAAACCGCCTTGAGAACCGCCAACCAGCAAAAGGCGACGCAATCCAACATCAGCTTCACCGGCCTTCGCGGCGAGGTTGCCAAATGGAAGGTGGCCGATGGCATGACAGACGCCATCGCCGCCGAACTTCAGATTGTCGGCACCGGCACGCCGTTCAATCCCGAAACGTATCAGGCGCAGTTCACCGCACAGGCCTTCAGCGGCTATGTGCGGTTCAAGTTCAAGAAAAACGGCGCGGACGGCATCATCCTCTATGTGCGCATCAAGGGCACGATGGGATGGAAGTTCGTCTCTCGCGACACCAACTCGCCCTACGACGACCACACGCCGCTGGCCGTGCCCGGCCAGTCCGAGGTGCGGGAATACCAGGCGTTCGGCCTGCTGGGCGACGAGCAGATCGGCATCGCCAGCGACATCGTGACGGTGACGTTTGCCGGTTAGAAAATAAATCAGGGCAAAATCAAAGCGGCCTCCGGCCTGTCGCGTCGAAGTCAAAGACGCAGACGGAAAACGGAGGCCGCTCATTTTTTGTGAAATGGTTCCGTAGCAGCCGACGTGTGGAGGCTCTGACTGCACGACCATGACCAATTGGATGCAGTAAGCCTTCAAGGCGGTTTCATTTCCGCTTTGCGTTCAGGGCGGCTTCGGGGTTAAATCTCCAATTATGAACCTCCGGCGAGCTTTCACGTTGATTGAACTGCTCGTGGTCATCGCCATCATCGCGATTCTGGCGGCGCTGCTGCTGCCCGCATTGTCGGCGGCCAAGCAGAAGGCGTGGACGACGGGTTGTAATTCCAATCTGCATCAAGTCGGCCTCGGCATGAAGATGTATGCTGGTGACAACAATGAGCTTTATCCCGAATCCGGCGGGGCAATTTATTGGGGTGCAACGGACACAAACGGAACTCAAAAAGCCAGTTGGATGCAGCAGATTTTTTCCTATGTCGGCAATACGAACGTATTCAATTGTCCCGGCAACGTGCAGTTGCCCGTGCCGTTGCAAGGGCCGTTTAACTATTTCAACGGCTGCAATGCTGCATTTGTGGCCACCGGTGGTTTCGCCTCTGTCAAAGGCTCGGCCATTTTATTTCCCTCGGCATTTGTGCTGGGCGGCGACACGGCGGGCACGAAGGACAACGGCGCGGGATTGCAATTCGACCCGCTGGACGCGGACAAGGACGATTACACGCAGAATTGCGTGGGCGGCGCGGCGGACCCGGACATCACGGAATTCTGGCAGATTCACAGCAAGGGCCAGAACGTCATGTTCGCCGACGGCCATTCCAAATGGTATAAAAGCTTCAGCGCGGGCGAAATGACCTTCGGCTACACGACCATGACCAATTGGATGCAGTAAGTCTTCAAGGCGGTTTCATTTCCGCTTTGCGTTCAGGGCGGCTTGGCGGTTCAATAACTGACATGAAATCTCGCCGGGCGTTCACGCTCATCGAACTGCTCGTGGTCATCGCCATCATCGCGATT
>CAYPTV010000378.1:0-3568 GCA_964413505.1 uncultured Bifidobacteriaceae bacterium
CGACGACTTCGTTGCACAATTTCGTGCGGCCGTCGAACATCGTCATCACCACGCCGAAAATTTCCAGGCGCGGATTGACGCCCGCGTCGCGGAGCTGGCCGAGCACGCGGTTCATCATCGAGACGCCTTCGAGCGCGTAATACTCGCATTGCAACGGCACCAGCAGCCCGTCGCTCGCGGCGAAGGCGTTGAGAGTGAGAATGCCAAGCGACGGCGGGCAGTCAACCAGCACGACGCTAAATCGTCCGCTGTCCAAAATGGGTTTGAGCGAATTTGAAACGCGGAGCAGATGATTTTCCATACGAGCCATTTCCAGGTCGGCTGCACACAAATCCACTTCGCTCGGGATGATTTCCAGATGTTCAAAAGCCGTCGGCTTGATTTTTTCGAGCAGGCTCCCCTCGCCCAGTAAAACACGATATGCACTCGCGCCCTCAATTTTTTCGAGGCCGACGCCGCTGGTCGCGTTGGCCTGCGGATCAAGGTCAAAAAGTAAAACGCGCTGGCCGAGCGCGGCGAGGCAGGCGGAAAGATTGACGGCGGTGGTCGTTTTTCCGACTCCGCCTTTTTGGTTGGCGACGGCGATGACTTTGGTTGGCACTGCCTGATTAAATGAAAAACAGGGCGGCGTTTCAAGCGCGATGGTAAATCCTAAATCCTCCTCATCGTCGTCCTCTTCCTCAAAATGAAGAATTAACCGAGAATGACGATGAGGGCGATCAATTGGCCGGAACCGTAAAGCTGGCCTGCTGCGCGAGCGGCTCCTGCTGGCCGAACAGCGAGGCCACGGGCTGGAGGCTGGAGGCTGGATTCGTGTCCGATGCAACCATGATCTGGCCGGACGCCTGTGCCAGCACCGCCTCCGGTGAAACCGAGGCGAGTGGCGTGGAATTATCCGCCACTTGCGTTGTCACGAGGGGCTGTGACGCCGAATAATCGGGCCGTTCCGCAAAGACAATCCCGAAAACGAGCACCAGGCAAAGCGTCAGGGCAAACGCGCCGGTGAACGCCGGCTTGGCTTCAAACATTTGCAGGAATTTCACCAGCCACGGCGCCTCGGCAAAAAGTCGTTCCGCTACGGTGGCCGGCTCGCGCGCTTCGCCCGCCCGGATGCGCGAAAGAACCTGGCTTGAAAAACTGTTGAAGTATCCGGGCGGCGGGGTCTCGCGGTTTTTGAACACGAGCAGGCGCCGGAGCGGCTCAAAGCTGTTTTCGTTTTCGTTCATTTTATTTCAAATAATCGGCCAGCTCCGCCTGCATCTGCTGCCGCGCGTAAAACAGCCGCGACCGCACCGTGCCGATGTTGCAATTCATGACTTCCGCGATCTCTTCATGCGACTGACCCTGCACATCGTGCAAAACGACGACCAATCTATGTGGTTCAGACAACTTCAGCAACGCCTCGTTCAATTTTTTTTGCAATTCCGTCAGACCGGCGGCGCGGCGCGGCGTATTGTCGGAAATCAGCGCAATCAAGTCGGTATCGTGCTCGGCATTGAAATCAATGTCGTTCAGGCTCATGTGCGTCCGGTTCTTGCGCTGCTTCAGGAAATTGATCGTCTTGTTGACCGCAATCCGGTATATCCATGTGTAAAAAGTCGAGCCGCCCTTGAAAGATTTCAACGCCTGAAACGCCTTGATGAACGATTCCTGCGCGAGGTCGTTGGCGTCCTCGTGATTGCTCGTCATGTGGTAGATCGTCGCGTAGATGCGCTCCTGATAGCGCTTCACGAGGCCGTCGTAAGCCTGCAGGTCGCCCTTGCGCGCGCGCCGCACCAGCTCGGATTCCTGCTCCGGCGCGGGCGCCTCCGTTTCCGTGCGTTCGACTGATTCGGCCATAATCATGGTCATTAGATACAAACAGCCAAAGCGCCGGTTTGTTGCGCCAAAAAATCGGCCAGCTTGAACAACCCCGCGCGTCCGTCCGTTTCCGGCAAGACGCGCAACGCCCCGCGCGCCTGCTCCAGATATTTTGCGATGACATCCAGCGACGGCCCGAACGTCTCGTATTTGACGAGCAGTTCATTCACGCCGCCAAGATTTTTGGGCTGCCATTCCTGGATCAAACTTTCCAGATGCACGCGGTCGCCTCCGTTTGCGCGCTCCCAAGCCAGCAGCACCGGCCACGTCAATTTCCCCTTCGCCAGATCCGTGCCGAGAGACTTGCCCGCCGCCGATTCCGAGCCGAACAAATCCACGCAATCGTCATAAACCTGATATGCCCTGCCAAACGCCGCGCCGAATTCGCGCAACGCCGCGCGCTGCTCCGGCTTTGCATTCCCAAGAAATGCCGCCAGATCGCACGAGAGCGTGAACAGCTCGGCGGTCTTCATCTCGATGACGCGAAAGTAATCTTTCCGGGAAAGTTCAAAATTGCGGCGGTTCTGCGTCTGCAAAATTTCGCCGGTGCAGACCGTGTTCGTCGCCATCGCGACCGCGCGGCAGACTTCCGGCGTCGGAAAACTCGCCGCCAGCTTCAACGCCTGCGCGAACAGGCAGTCGCCGAACAACACCGCGATTTCATTGCCCCAGTTCGCCGCCAGCGTGAGCTTGCCGCGCCTTATTTCCGCCTCATCCATCACGTCGTCGTGGACAAGCGTGGCCAGATGCACCATTTCGATGATGACCGCCGCCGTGACGTGTGCGTCCGAAATTTTGCCGGCGGAACTCGCCGCTAGCGCGACAAGCGTGGGGCGCATGTGCTTGCCGCTGCCGTTGAGCGCGTGCTCCGCGTAAGGAACGACCTGCGGGTCAAATTCGCGGGCCTGCCGTATCAGACATTGGTTGACCGACTGCAAGAATGGCTCCACATGTTCCACGATCTGTTTCCAGGAACAATTTGAGTTTTCACCTCGCGGGCCTCTTGAGTCGGGCCTCGCCACTTTTGATTCAGCAGCCAGCATTCGCCTGAATCTACTTTCGCAGCGCGAACGAGTCAAACTTGTTGTGCCGGCAAAAATTATTCAAGCCTGAAAATATAGCTGCTGAAATTCCGGAAAGGACGGCAATCAAGGGCATGACAAAACGTCACCCGCATGAAAATCAACACCGGAAGGCATTCACATTACCGGCGTGCCCTGTCCGTGAGGAGATGAGTTTCGATCATCCACCTTCGCCAAGGCTCCGGCAGACATGTCATTCCGTGCTGGCTCCCACGCCATAGCTTCGGCGGCGGCGCGTCAAGGTCAACCCCGCGAGATTTTCCTCCGGCTCTTTCACCGAAAATCCAGCGGATCAACAGAGTTGGAGGCTCGACATCCCGGCGGCATTGAACCAGAAGTGGATTGGCAACGCGAGTGTTTGTTAAACACCGGTTCCGGAAGGGTTGAATCAAATTCCCCGCGTGTTCACAATCTTGTTCCCCTGGCCGAGAACGATGACGCGCGGTTTCCATTTCTTGGCCTGCTTCGGGCTGACGCTGGCGAAGTTCATGATGGTCAGCAGATCGCCCTTCTTGCCGAGATGCGCCACCGCGCCGTTCATGATGATCTCGCCTGCGCCGCGCTTGCCTTTAATGGCGTAGGTTTCAAAGCGTTCGCCGTTGGCCATGTTGCCGCAGAGGATTTTT